>JALWVW010000347.1 GCA_027079365.1 Campylobacteraceae bacterium
AGATAAAATCTGATCGTCATACTTTTCTGCGATCCCAAAGAAGCGTCCTGATAAATATCTACAGGGAAGAAACGCTTGAGCAGAGGATTCTCTATGCGCGAGATACTTTGTGCGACTTTAGAAAAAGGAAGGGCTTCATCCACGACAAGACTGAGGTCTTTGTGGACACCTTGATAATTGGAGATAGGTTTTGCCGTAATATGTTGGGGCAGTAGTGCGACAAGATCCATCTCTGCAATCATGGTATCGGGGATACCGTATGCTTCAGTTGCGCTGGGGTGCAGCTTGCTAATGAAGCCTATGGGCAGGCCATCCTTGATAATCTGCGCAGATTGGTAGGGATGCATAAGGCCGTTCTCGCTGGCACAGGATTCCAGTGTAATGTCTCCTATGATCGCACTGAGATGTGCGGCAAACTGGGGAAAGTCAATGTGTGCTGCTTTTCCCTGATTGGCTACCGATTCTCTTTGGGCATGGCCGCTCCAGACGAAAGCGACTTTTTCGCTTTCGTTTCGCTGCGTGTCAAAGACTGTACCTATCTCGAAGAGGGGGATGCGCTTGATGCCGTAGCTGATATTTCTCTTGACAGCATCAAGCAGGTTGATCAGTAGGGTACTGCGCATACAGTTGAACTCTTCGGCAATAGGGTTCAGCAATTTTAACGATGCTTCAGTGGTGGCAAATCCATAGCGCTCCAAGGTACGCTGATCGGAGAAAGCATAGGTGACTGCCTCGAAAAAGCCTCTTCCTGAGGCTCTGACTCTCAGGTCTCGCTTGGCTCTGTATCGTAAGGTGCTTTCTGTGAGACGGACTTTTTCTGTCAGAACCAAAGGCTTGGCTTGGATATGGTTGATCCCTATGATCCGCAAGATCTCTTCAGCGATATCCTGAATATGGTGTATGTCATGTCTGTGAGGAGGGACAGTCACACCAAAGCTCTCGGAGCCTTTGCTGCGGCTAATGTCGAAGCCTAGTCTTGAGAGGATATTGCTGACTTCACTCTTGCTTGTCTCTTGCCCTATGATGCCGTCTAACTCTTCAAAGTTGACTGCGATCACACGTGCTGTGTGTTTGCTTTCTATTGCCAAAGTGCTGTCTGCAAAATGACACTCACACACTTCGCTACATTGCCATTCCAGATACTGCATACCAAGTTGGAGATCGGGTTCACTGCCCCTGGATGTCTTGTAGTAGAGTGCATCTGTTTCTGCTTTGCTGTGGGCAACACCCTCTATGATGATCTCTGGTGCGATATAACTGGCCTCAAATAGGATCTCTTCACTTGTAGCATCTGGCACAAACACTGCCTCTTGGTTTACTCCGACAAGAGAGAGCACGCTGCCTTCTTTTATAATGGCTAGCAGTTTCTCCTCGGTATTTTCCAATGTCAGCGATACCTTCTGTTCGTCCCCCTGAAGCATCTGTGCATCATAGGCTCGGAGTATAACCCCTGTGGCATGTGTGCTGTACTGAAGGAGTTTGGAGACGGCATCTCCAGACTCCAATTCTACAAATGCTATGCGTAGCTCTATCAGTAGGGTGCTGGCAATGCGGTCGCTTTGAGAGAGTTTATAAAGCAGATGTACGGGGGCATCTGTCTGATTGGTGATACTAAACCTCCTGGCTATGGCGACTCTGGATGTCTCATCTTTTTGATGCTCCAGAAGCTTGATATCCTTGTTGAGTGCGGCACTGAGGTCTCTGGCGATACCATGGACACTCAGGCAGTCGCCTCGGTTGGCAGTCAGCTCTAATTCAATAATTGTATCGGCTATCTTGGGATACTCATTGAGTGCTTTCCCTGACTCCAGTATACCGATACTCTTGTCGAGTATCATGATCCCATCATTAAGTTTTGGTAGCCCCAATTCAGTACTGGAACAGACCATACCATCACTTTTGACGCCTCTGAGCTCTGCGGGTTTGATGTGGAAATCCCCCGGGAGTGTCGTGCCTACTGTAGCTACTGCGACATAACTTGCATCGACAATATTGGCAGCACCACAGACGATCTGACGAGTCTCTTCTCCAATATTGATCTGACAGACATTGAGCTTGTCTGCATCTGGGTGCTTCTCGCAGCTGAGGACCTTTCCTATGACTACCCCCTTGGGTATTGTGATCTGCTCCAGCGTATCTACTTCCAGTCCAATAGCATTAAAGACCTCATACAGTCTCTCATTGGAAATATCACTGAGGTCGATAAATTCTTCTAGCCAACTTCTTGTTACTCTCATCTGAACTGCTCCAATAAACGAATATCACCCTCAAAGAGGCTTCTGAGATCCGGGATTTCATGCATCAGCATGGCAAATCGCTCTACACCAAGTCCAAAAGCATATCCACTGACATTCTCATAGCCTACTGCTTTGAAAACATTGGGATCCACGACGCCACTGCCCAGCACTTCGAGCCATCCGGTGTGCGAGCAGACACGACAGCCGCTCCCTTTGCAGAAGATACAGCTGATATCCACTTCGGCAGAAGGTTCAGTAAAAGGGAAGAAGCTGGGGCGGAAACGCACCTCCACATCCCCAAACATATGGTGCAAAAAGTCGGTGAGAATCGCTTTGAGGTTTGCGAAGCTAACTTTGCCTTTCTCCTCTACAACTAGTCCTTCTACTTGGTGAAACATAGGGGTATGGGTCAGGTCATAGTCTCTGCGAAACACCGCGCCTGGTGCGATCATACGGATTGGTGGCTTCTCCTTGAGCATGGTGCGTATCTGTGCCGGAGAAGTATGTGTTCTCAGTAGCCCTCCATCAGCGAAATAGAAGGTATCCTGCATATCTCTTGCTGGATGGTGTTTGGGGAGGTTAAGGGCTTCAAAGTTATGAAAATCATCTTCGACCAGTGGTCCGGTTTCCACAGAAAAGTTGAGTGCAACAAAATAATCAATGATCTTATCCATGGTCTGTGCCACAGGATGTAGCGCACCTTTCTCTCCAAGGTTCCCGTAGAGTGAGACATCGATGGTCTCTGCGACAAGCTGCTCTTCCAAGGCTACTGCTTTGAGTGCAGCCAGTGTGCTCTCGAAGGTCTCCTGTAGTGCAGATTTTTGATGGTTTAGCCCCTCTGCAAATGCTTTCTTCTCGGGGCCTGGTACATCTTTGAGCTTGGCAAACTCCGCTGCCAGGAGACCTTTTTTCCCAAATATTTCTACGCGAATCTTTTCAAGTGCCTCGAGTGAAGAAGCCTCTTTGATTCTTTCTTGCAGTGTTTCCAAAATAACCTCTTTTTTGTCTTAATTGTCGTGATTCTACCTAAAATAATCTAATATTGTGGTTTGTAGCTAGGTACTATGAGGTATTATGCATGCATGGCTATGGTATAATTAGGCAAAAATAATAACATTCAAAAGGATACATATGTGTATATTCTG
>JALWVW010000348.1 GCA_027079365.1 Campylobacteraceae bacterium
ATACTTCGAAACATTCCTGCTTCCGAGATAACACGGTATGATGGCTTGGCTTTAATGAATGCTATGTTAGGATTTTACGAGATTGATCTATCTATTATCATATAGACATCACCGAAAAAGGGTTAAACACAAAGGCTACACATGTCACTAGAACTATTTCATACTAATGAATATAAACATATTATCCAAACACATATTTGCAACACACTCGCCTTTCTTTTGCAAAACGGCAAAGCATTTTCTATTGCTGCTGAGCTCAGGCACTGTAGCTTCACACCAGAGCTTCCCGGAAAAATCATGGATGGTTTTGACGAAGTGGTACTGTTTGTAATGGCAGGATATACTTTTGAGAGTGCACACCTGGATGAGGACTTTTTTTATTTTGAGGCAGGTTTTGGATCTGAGGGGTTTGGCTCCCGTGTCAGTGTGCCACTGCTGGCAGTCAAACAGGTCTTTGTCGATGAATACCCTATCGCTATCAATATCTCAGAACCCGTCCGGAAGCAGGCAGCACAGAGTACCAATGATCACTCCATGGAAGCCCTACTCAAAAACCCCGAGAATCAAAAACTGCTCAAAAAACAAAAAAAGTCCTAAATCTACTATTAAAAAATATCAAGAAGTTCTCCCATTTCTTAAGTTTCAGATCAAAATCCCCTCTTTTTATCCCTGTGTTAACCAAACTTTTATTTTGGTTAACGATTTTCTTATTTTTTAAATCACCATTTTATGGTCATCAAAAAGAAAATCATTAATTTTTTGTTAATTTTTGATTGTTTTTTGGTTCATACTATTGACATTACTAAGCAAAGTAGTGTATAATTCGTTCGTAAACAAAAAACAAGGAGTTTCAAATGAAAAAAGGTTTATTGCTATCAATTGTAGCATCAACAGTAATTTTCGCAGGCGGTGACATCGCTCCTGTAGAGCCAGCAGCAGCGGCTCCAGCAGCAGATTGTTCAGATTTTTATGGTTCAGTAGGTGCGTATTACCAATCACAAGCTTGGGATACTGGAGATATATTCTCAACAGACACATTCAGTGGCACAGCTGGTGTCAAAGCTCCTGTCACTAACTTCAGTGTAACAGCTGTTGTTGGCGTAGAGAAGACACTTTTCAGCGGTATCGGTTTCGGTGCTGAGGTAGCAGGCTGGAGTTCACTCGGATGGCCAGATGTTACAAACAATGTAACAAATAGAGCAGGGACAAGTACTGAAGGTGGCGAGCTTTCTCAACTTTACCTAACCGCAAGCTTTGGTAACACAGCGATCAAAATTGGTAGATTTGCGCTTCCAGTTGCACTCTCTCCTTATGCATGGTCAGACAGAACTGGTGGCGTACTTGATGTGACTTACGAAGGCGCATTGGTAGCCAACACTGACTTGGCTGATACCACCATCTATGGCGTATATGCAAAAAATATGACAAATGGTACTACTCGCACAGCATTGGGTGCTGATGATATCGGTGTTTTTGCACTTGGTTTTGTGAATAAGTCCATCGCAAACACAACAGTGACTGCTGTAGGATATTATGTTCCAGATGCAACTATCATTGCCGGTACAGATCAGGCAGTATATTCTGGCTTCCTTACTGTGGCGAGCAAGTTCGGTGACTATGGCGTCAAAGCTATGGTAGCTGCAGTCGGTGGAGACTCAGCAAATAGTATCTACTCTTTCAATGCATTGGGCGATACAACCTTTGGTGTAGAGGGCGAGATTTCTGGAAACTTTGGTATGTTTGATGCCAAATTGGCAGCAAGTTATGTCAATGATGGTAGCTTCAAACTAAACCCAGTTACAGGCTACAGTGCGTTAGCCACAGACAAAGCAGAGGCTTTCGAAGTGTATGTTGGTGCAGGTGGAGTTAGTCATGCTGTCACAGGTGTTACACTTGATCTAGGTGTCAAAGCAGGACCAGGCAAGCTTTATGGTAGCCTCGGATACTGGGACTTCGATACTACTGCAGCAGCAGACAGAGACAACACTGTGGGCGCAAGAGTAGGATACAAATTCAAAGTGGCTGGCATCAGTACAAAAGTTGAGTACAGATACAGAGACAGAACTGACAATGCTGGTGTTGAGACAGAAAGACACAGAGTTAGAATCGAAGCGCAGTATAAGTTCTAGGATTTCTTCCTAACTTTATCAGCTTCTTAGAGTTCAGGCTTTTGCCTGGCTCTAGCTTCCCTTTTACTTCCCTCTCACTTTTATACTTCTTTTATCTTTACTATTGTGCAGAATCTGTCTTTAGCAGTTCACCCAGACTACTATTTTCCAAAATAATATTGCAGTCTACTTCCATAACGCTTCTTCTTTAAAGGTCGAACATACTATAATTAACTTATTGGTTAGTTAATAAGGTATACAATGTCAAAAAAAATACAGAAGAGAAATGCTGAGGCCTCCAAGGCACTGATCATCACCCATGCGATTACTCTTTTTTCAGAAAAAGGATATGCCTTTGCTTCAATGGACGCATTAGCAAAGCGTAGTGGACTGAATAAGGCAATGGTTTTCTACTACTTTAAGAATAAAAAAGGTCTTTATGCAGCAGTGATGCACAAAATACTCATACAGATACAATCAGCAGTACTTGAGGAGAATAAGCAGCATAGCGCGCCCAGAGAGGAGCTCGAGGGATTCGTCCGTACTTATGCAAGATTTGCCTGCAAGCATCCCTATCTACCCTCACTTTTACTCCGAGAGCTTAGCGACAATGGTGCTATCGTCCCGGAAGTGCTTTTCACATCCATGAAACAACTCTTTGTCCTCTTTAGCAGTATTCTCAAGAAAGGAGAAGACAGAGGTTGCTTTGTCCATACCGCACCAATGATTCTTTACTTTATGGTACTGGGTACGCTCAATCTGATGATAACGACCAAAACACTACGCATACAGGCGCATCAGGAAGACAGCGAGATAGACACCTTCGCTTCTGGCAATATAGACGAAATTGTTGATTATATCGTAGAAGAAATGCTGCGTATGCTTGTAGTACCAAACAAAGGAGACAATCAATGAAACAAAAATTACTGTTAGTCTGCATACTTACCACGCTGCAGCTTCAATCTTCCACGATCAGCTCTTTGCTTAACCGCTTGGAGAAACAACCTGAGTATAGATATGATGTGCTCAATGAAGCAAAAAGTCAACTAGGAGAACAGAGCCTGAAGGATAAGCTGATGCCAACCATTAATGCTTATGCCTCGTATGAGATTTTTTCTTCACCCAATGGTCTGCTTCCTGTACCCCCCAATAAACTTACCAAGATGCTTAAAGATCAGACGATAGGTCAACCATTTAGTGATAATATTTTGAGAGAAGGTATTAGGTTTTCCTGGCCTCTTTTCATTAAATCGGTTGATACTCTTATAGAAAAAGCAAAGTTGCTTCACTTGGCAGCAAGAGACAAAAAAAGACTCTCCCTTATTCAAAGAGAGGCTGTTGTGGTAGGTTCCGTAGCACAATTACACTATCTGGAAGCGCTTATGCGTGCTTTAAAATCAAAGAAAAGTTCTATTCTTCAAACACTCCGTACAACCAAAGTGAAAGTGAAAGAAGGGCGTGCGCCACAAAGCGCACTCTTTGTATTAAATAGCCACATCAATGAGCTCAATATTGCAATCAATATGACAAATCAAAAGAGTAACCTTTTACGCTCCAAAATTGAGATACTCACAGGAGTACATTTGACACGAAGTGTACCTCTACGGGTCAGGCACAGAATACGCAAAGGGGAGATTTTTGCATTGAAACCACTGAAAAAGAGGATAGCTGCCAGCAAAAAAGGTATACAGGCAGCAGACGAAGCCTACTATCCCTCTGTTGTAACAAAAGGGAACTACACTTTTTCACAAGCTGATGCCTATAATAATGGAAATTCTCTGAGTGAGAGTTTTGGCTCGGTAGGGATTTATGTCTCTATGCCTGTCTTTGATCCTTCCAAAAATACCGCATCAGAAAAAGCACGGGTAGCTTATATGCAAGAGAAGACAAATTATCTAAAGGTAAAACATGCACTAAAGGTTCAATCAATACAGCTTGAAGAGGAGATAACGCTACTCAACAAATCTATTGTGCTTGCACAAAAGAGCATAGGCAATCAAAGAAGATTGCTCAAGATTGCCAAAGTTTCACTCAACAGCAAAAGGATTACCCAGGAAGAGTATCTACGCTATGAAGATAATCTGGCCAATGCCAAAACAACTTTTTATAAGGCGCAGGCACAAAAATGGCAGGATATTGCAAAACTGGGAGTAATTTACGGAAATGATTTAAGAAGGATTGTAAAATGAAAAAAGCATTAAAGGTATTGTTGTTTTTGGCAATAACTGCAATGATTGTAATCGGTGGAATGCAATTAATTAAAAAGAAAAAAGCGGAAGAGGCACAGACACCAAAAGCAAAGGTATATCCCATTGTAGCCAAAACCATAGTGCCAAAGCTCTCCCAGCTAAAGCTTACTCTCCCTTATCTTGCAATTGTGCAAAATGATAAAGATGTGATGCTCTCGTCACGCATAGCAGCGAGAATCACTACCATAGAAAAGAGTGGTACTTTTGTTCACAAGGGTGATGTGGTTGCAATACTGGATACAACAAACATCCAAAGTAGCCTAAGCAGTGTTCAAAATCAGATAAATGCAGTCACATTGGCACTGGCAAACCTGAACCATACCCATGCCCGAACAGTGAAGCTCTTGAATGTCCAAGGTGCATCAGTGGAGCAGTCCCAAAAGGAACTGACAATGATTGCGGCAACAGAAGCAAAGCTGGCTGGACTAAAACAACATATCATTGCATTAAAGAACAATCTCTCCTATGCGCGTATCATCTCTCCTGTCGAGGGTGTTATTGCCAAGAGCATGGGCAATCCCGGCACCATGAGTATGCCTGGAAAACCCCTGATACAGATAAGTGCAAAGAATGGATTTTACCTCATGGTAAGGGTGCCGACTGATGTGCATATTAGCAGTGTAGTTTTTAATCAGAAAGAATATCCAGCAACACCATTGGGAAATACTTTCCATGGTTTGGCAGAATATAAAGTATTTATAGGAAACGCACATCTTACCAATGGTGACAGGATAGAAGTTGATGTTGTCACCTATGAAGGGAAAGGTACTCTTTTACCATTTGATGCCATTCTTAATAGAGATGGAAAAAGTTATATTTTGGTAGACGCAGGAGGAAGAGCACAAGCGAAAGAAGTACATATTTTGAAGAGTGCAGAACAAGGAGTCATGGTTTCAGAAGCACTTGAAAACAAAAAGATTGTTGTAGCAAAACCAGATATTCTACTCAAGCTTACAAGTGGGTACAGCTTAAATAGTTATACACAAACAGCAGAGGAATAAAAATGTTTAATTACTTTTACAAAAGACCTTATCTGCTCTACTCGATTATTGTTGCATTTTTTATGATGGGAGTTATTGCCTTAATAACGCTACCTAAAAATTTGTTTCCTGACGCAAATCCTCCACAGGTCATTGTCATCACACAAGTACCCGGTGCGACAGCGCAAGTGGCGGCTTCGACAGTATCCAAGCCAATTGAACAAGAGATCTCTCGCTTGGGACTTGTTACGGATGTGAGCAGTGTTAATGTCGCAAATTACTCTATTGTCAAAGCAGAATTTGGATATAAAAAAGGGTTAAACGCAGCGGCTGTTGATGTTGCCAACGCACTTAGTATTGCGCGTGCAAAAATACCTTCGGGACTTAACCCTGCCATCTATACAGCAGGGGACTTTACGCTACCTGTTGATGTTATCTCCCTATCTCCCAAAAATAAAAATACCACTTTGTCAGATATCAGAAAGATAGCAGACAGCTTTATAAAGCCTGCACTGCTCAGCAACCCAAGTATTGGAAACATTGAAGTCTTTGGGGGGTACCAAAGTGCCGTGAATATAGAAGTAGACCCGTTTAAAGCAAAACGCTACGGCATTGATTTTTCAAAAATCGCAAAAGCAATCAAAATTCTTAATCGTGATATGCCCATAGGCTTCATTAAGGGTAATGATAATTTTTATACGGTTTCATTTTATGGAGAAAAAGACAATATCGAGCTCCTAAAAAAATTACCAATCATGCCGAATATTCATCTAGGCGATATTGCTGATGTCAAATGGAGCTATAAAAAAAGAACCAGCGGTTATTTGGGAAATGGCAAAGAAGCAGTTGCGCTTGCTGTCCAGCGTGCACCCGGGGGGAGTGTCCTGGATGTAAGCAAAGCAGCACGAAAACAAATGAAAATACTTGAAGTTCAGTACCCAAATATTAACTTTGAGATTAGTGATACTCAGCGAAATCTCATTGAGCAGGCCAACAGCAATATGCTCGAAGCCTTGAGAGATGCCGTGATCTATACACTGCTTGTTATTTTAGTTTTCCTTGGAAACTTTAAAGCAATTATTGCAGCAGGCGTCACTATTCCTCTGGTTTTCTTTTCAACAATGGCATTTATCTGGTTAACAGGTGGTGAACTGAATATCGTTATCTACACAGCCATTATTTTGGCTTTGGGAATGCTCACAGATAATGCCGTTGTTGTTCTGGAGAACATTGAGCGCCACCTCAAGGAACTAGGAGAAGATCTCCAAACTGCTATCCAACTTGGTACAAAAGAAGTTATTGGACCGATCTGGGCAGGTACAATTGCAACGATTGCTATCGTATTTCCATTAATGTATGTAGGTGGTTTTCCAGAAAAAATCTTTAAACCACTTATTTTTACATTAATCATTGCACTTCTGGTATCTTTTTTTCTGTCCATTACTTTTATACCCAAATTACTAGAGTATCTTTACCGGAATGGCAGCGATAAAAATGCTATTGAAAAATTTTTCGATAAAATATATGACAACACCATAGGAAGGCTTGTCACACCTTATGTGGGCGTAATAGAATTTTCTAATGGAAAATTTCGGCTTTTACGGCGTGTAATTCTAACAATGGGCGTGGTAGCACTTTTACTGGTAAGTCTCAAAAGCATTATGCCGCTCATAGGTAAAGATGCCATGCCTCCCATGGACACAGGTATCATGAAGGCACAAATCGCTTTTAGCTCTAATGAAACGGTAGAGAGTGCCACGAAAAAGGTAAAACCATTTTTGAAATGGCTACATGAGCAAGATTGGGTAGAGAAGAGTTCTGTAGCTTTTGGTACAGAGCCTGGAGTACTTTCTTTGGGGAGTGGAAATTTACCTGCAGAAGCAACCATTACCATCAATGGGGTAAATAGATTTGAACGCAACAAGAGTCTATGGGAACTAGAAGACATTATTCGTGAAAAACTTTCACATATAGAAGGAGCCAAGCGTCTTGATGTATTTGATTTTGGAGCAACTGCACTCTCTAGTATCAAAGCAACTGTAGATGTCAGGTTATCCTCCCCGATCTTTGAAGGATTAACCACCAAATCCCATAGCGTGCAAAATGCAATCAGTCAGATAAAGGGCCTTAAATCTGTAAGTACCAGTTGGGATAAAGATTTTATGGAGGTTGAACTCAATATTGATAAGAATAAAGCACTGAGCTATGGTATTACACCCTACCAAATAGTCATGCAACTTCCAATAAAAGGGCAGGTAGTTGGACTAAATGCCAATCTTGCTTCCATGAATACGCAATTTGTTAGATTATATCTAAAAGGTAAATTCTCACAGAATATTGAAACTTTACGACTTTTACCAATCAATACCCCACAAGGCGAAGTTCCTCTTTCTAATATTGCAACACTCAAACGCCATCTAACCTATGCAAAAATTGAAAGAGATAAAATGCTTTATTCTATTGATGTAAATGGATATCGTGCAAAGCGTCCAGTTACGCATTTGACCGATGATGCCATTAATGCTCTAAAAAAGGTAAAACTTAATGATGTAGTTGTAGAGCAAACAGGCGATATAGCTCAGATAGATGACAGTTTCAAGCGCATGATGAAAGCAATTGGCTTAGGTGTTTTAATTCTTACCATGACACTGATTGCAATTTATCGTTCAATAAGAATGGCACTCATCATGATTGTAGTCTTGCCTCTCTCTATGATTGGAGCCGCTTGGGGAATGCTGCTATTTGGTAAACCAAGTTGTATGCCAAGCTTGCTAGGCATATTATTGCTCTTTGGTATTATTATTAAAAATGCTGTATTGCTAATTGACTTTTATCAAAAATACAGAGAGGAAGGAGAAGATCCATTTGAGAGTGCAAAAGAAGCAGTGCGCGTGCGTTTCCGTCCAGTCATGATGACAGCATTCGGTACGATTGCAGGAATGGTTCCCATCGCACTTGAACAAGCAGTCGGGCTAGAGCGACTTAGTCCGTTGGCTGATGTGGCAATTGGAGGATTGCTGATAGGGACACTCCTCACATTAATATATGTACCAATGTATGCCTACATATTCGATACTGAAAAAGAAGAAAAAATCCCACTATATCAGCTTAAAAGTAAAAGTCCAAAGCAAAAAAAATAAATGTCCCACCCCACACTTTTTTATTGGTAGGCAAAAGATAGTAGAGTTCAGGCTTCTGCCTGGCTCTAACCTCCCTTTTTATTTCCCCTTTCGTTTTTTTATCACAAAACAAAAATCATAAATATCTCCACCCAAACTTCTAATTTCTAATTTCTAATTCATATTGGTACGATGGCAATCGCCCCCTACATGGAATTGTACTTATGCTATAATCACAAAAAAATATAGCAAAAAGATATCTTATGCCAAAAACCCTCCACCTCGTCAGCCTAGGCTGTACCAAAAACCTTGTCGACAGTGAGATCATGCTTGGTCGTCTGCAGGAGTATACTATGACCGATGATCCTGATACCGCTGATGTGATTATCGTCAACACCTGCGGCTTCATCGAGGCTGCCAAAGAGGAATCGATCAACACCATCCTCAGTCTCCATGCACAACGCAAGGAAGATTCCCTGCTGGTCATGAGTGGCTGTCTCACCGAACGCTACCAGCAGGAGCTCCAGGAGAGTATGCCTGAGATCGATATCTTTACCGGCGTAGGTGACTATGAGAAGATCGACGAACTGATCATGAAAAAGCAGAGTACCTTCAGCCCAGAAGTCTATCTCGCCAATGAAAAGGCGGACAGAGTTATCACAGGATCTGGCTACCATGCCTATATCAAGATCGCCGAGGGGTGCAACCAGAGCTGCTCCTTCTGCGCCATCCCCAGCTTCAAAGGCAAGCTCCACTCCCGCACGATCGACTCACTCGTAACAGAGGTAGAAAATCTGGTCGCTGGCGGCTTTTGGGACTTCTCTTTCATCTCGCAGGACAGCTCCAGCTATGGACGAGACATGGGGCTAAGCGATGGGCTCATTGATCTCATCCATGCTGTAGAGGCTATAGAAGGCGTAAGAAGTGCCCGTATCCTCTATCTCTATCCCAGTACCACCTCTTTTGCCCTTATTGACGCGATTGCAAACTCTACTATCTTCCAGACCTACTATGATATGCCAATCCAGCACATAGACAACCAGCTCCTCAAAACCATGAAGCGTGGTTTTGGAGAGAAGCAGACCATTGCCCTGCTGGAGCATATGAAAAGTAAGCCTGACGCCTTCATTCGCACCTCTGTGATCGCTGGACATCCTGGCGAAACCAAGGAACATTTTGGGAGACTCTGTGACTTTATGGAGACATTTGGCTTTGACCGCTTCAATACCTTTGCCTATTCCAATGAAGAGACTACGGCTGCCTACAATATGGAGCAAATAGCGCAAGAGGTGATAGATGAAAGAGCGGCCATCCTCGGAGAGATCGCAGAACAGAGCACCCGACAATCACTAGAGAAGATGGCAGGGAGAACCATTGACCTAGTCATTGATGGAGAGAGCGATGAACACGCCTATCTCCTCTCAGCCAGACCGTTACAATGGGCAGTTGATATCGATGGCGAGATACTAGTAAATGACACTTCTGATACAACTATCTCCTTTGGACAGATCTACAGGGCAAAGATCACCGAACTAGCCGGAGAGCAGCTGCTTGCTACCGTTATCGCATAGATCACTGCTTGAGGGTCAAAAGAATCTGCTGGCATTCTCTGCGGGGGTTGATTCTTCTGCGCTTTTCTTCCTGCTGCTTGCGCATGATATCCCTTTCGACATCGCCATAGTGGACTATGGTCTTCGGGCACAGAGTAACAAAGAGGTCGCACACGCCAAATCATTGGCAAAGCAATACAACATCACATGTCACAGCACCACAGCACCCACCTTCAAAAGCCATTTTGAGCAGTATGCCAGAGCATTTCGCTATCGGTTTTTTGAAGAGACCATCAGGGAGTACGGTTACGATACGCTGCTGACTGCCCATCAGCTCAATGATCAGCTGGAATGGCTTTTCATGCGTCTGAGCAAAGGTGCTGGGCTTAGTGAATTGGTTGGATTGGAGCCTGTCACCCAAAAGCAAGGTTATGCACTTGTGCGTCCGCTTCTAGAGCATAGCAAAGATGCGCTACTCTCCTATCTCGAGAAAAACAGTTACCCCTATTTTACAGATGAGAGCAACAGCAGTGATGCCTATGAGAGAAACCGATTCAGAAAAGCATTCTCCGACCCTTTTATCGCACAGCACAAAGAGGGTGTCGCACGCAGCTTTGGTTATCTGCATCAGGACAAAGCAGCACTGGAAGAGAGATTTGAAACCCTCTATACCCACAAACAACTCCATATCATCCGACTCCAGACCCCGGAGTCAAAAGTCAAAGCCGCAGATCTCAAGCTCAAAAAACTAGGCTATCTCCTCTCTGCCGCACAGCGAAGCAAAATCGCCAAAGAGCGGAGTCTGGTGATAGGGGGGATATGGGCGATAGAAGAACAAGGAGCGCTACTTTTCATCGCTCCCTATCTCACTATAGACATGCCCAAAGCATTTAAAGAGCAATGCCGAATCGCCAAGATCCCAACCAAGATACGCCCATATCTGTATATGGAAGGGGTTGACGCACAAACCCTCAACAACAAAATTCTAATTGCTAATTTCTAATTTGCTAGCGGGTGCGCCTTCATATACTCTTCCATCTTCTTGGAACTGGCGAGCTTGGTATAGACCTGCGTGGTCGCCATGGAGCT
>JALWVW010000349.1 GCA_027079365.1 Campylobacteraceae bacterium
CCGGGGACGCGTTTGAGCATGGAGACATCTTTGGAAGCAACGATCTTGGCAAAGGTAGGAGGGGTAAAGGTGGAGCAGATCGCCAAGCCTACTTTGGGGCCTACACCATTGATCTTGAGCACGGTATCAAACATCCGCTTCTCATCATGGTCTATAAACCCAAAGAGAAGATTGGCATCCTCACGAATCACCTGTGTAACAAAAAGTTTGATTTTTTCACTCTTGATGGCATTGGAGGTATTGATGGAGATCTGTACCTCATAGATCAGTCCAGCCACATTGAGATGGACAAAAGTGGGCTCTTTTCGCTCCACTGTGCCTTCTATTCCTACGATCATAAACCGTCCTTTTAGGGCATCTATATGTTAGGAGTGCCCTTTAGTTTATGACAGTATAGCGGCTCTTTGAAATAAAAGGTAGAAATATGTCAAATTGTCATATTTCTACCTTTCTTTAGACCCTACCTCATCCCACCATGATCTATCATCATAGTAGTTGCGATAGTTTTTTTTGAAAAACTGTCGGAGTGCAAATAAATATCTAGGCACAACCTCAGTAACTCTACTCAATATATTTTGACTCATAGGTACCCCCTCTATATGTCGCAAGGACAAGAAATAATACCAAAGATGTATTACTGAAATATTACCAAAAAATGGGATATGGATATGTTGTGCAGGGCAGCCCGAAGGCTGTCTGTCTAGAGTGCCAAGTGGCTTTTGAGTTTGAAGAAATAGTAGACTGTTTTATAGTGAATATAGAGAATTGGTGCAGTCAACACAAAATAGGCGATGGAGAATTTATCTAGTACCCCGGTAAAGACCAATCCATACTGGATCAAGAAGAGATAAAAAACAGTAAATGCCACACCTGGACAGATCAATGCCAGGCTGGGCACAGACTGCTTATCCCCAAAGACATAGGTTTTAAAGTATTTGACACGCTTCATTACCGCATAACCAAGCAGTCCAAAGAGTATCTGAAGTGAGATAATAAAAGAGGTTAATGCAAACATATCTGTCTTGGGCATCTCTGCATGAAATCTATGCTCGAATCCAAAGAAAAGCCTCACCAGTGAAATACCAATCAGTGTCAGGATAGGAATAACAACCCAGAGAGTCGGTGTCGCCTCTGGTGCAATACCGTCTTTGAACATACTTTTAAATCCAAGTACCAGCTTGATAAGCAGCAACAGTACCGCTGCAGAGATAAAAAAGATAGAACCGAATGTACCGATAGCATTGACTGCCAGCGTCTTACTCATCGCAGCAGGTGCCGCAAACCCTACCCCCACCATCGTAAAGGCAAAAACAGAGAGCATCTGAGCCAGAGAGTTGTTCTGTCCAAAGTCAAAGTCGCCATGTGCAAGCAATCTAGAGAGATACTCAGCAAAAATTTTGAGTACGAAGTATCCTGCGATGACAAAAGCAGCCAATGCACCAGGAAAAAGATACTCTACAAACTCCCACAGATGGGGTACGAAAAGTGCAAATACAATAAAAAAGACATTGATCGTCATTGCCAATGTCAATGGTATAGCAAAAAGCTGTACTTCATTATTGCCTTCCTTCATTGCCCTGTAGGCTTCTGTCTTCTTGTACACTGAAAACTCTTTCATATTCCAGAGTAGCAACTTGATATGTAAAAATGCAAAGATAATAATAAATAACAGTGCAATACCTGTGACAATTGAGAGCCAGTCACCCTTTATTAAAGCCGGATAGACTTGATCAAATGTCGCCATAGGGACACCTTTGTGCCCCACCATAAAGTTGATATATACGAAGAACGAGACAGTAAGCCCCCCAGCTCCAAGTGCTGCTAACCAGTACAATGGATTATACGTAGGTCGTTTTTCCATAAGTTTTCCTTGTTAATAATATAGTTTTCAATCAATAAAATAGAAATGAGATTATTCCAAAGAAGTATTACCTCAACCTTACCCAATGACCAAAAAATTGAAATTTTGTGAGGTTGAACCATTTTTTTGATACACTTGCATCATGAAATTCAAATCCTTTTTCACCAATAGCTTTGGCATACTTTTTTCTCGTATTGCTGGGTTTATCAGAAATCTTCTCATGGCATCTATTTTAGGGCAGTCTATCTATAGCGATATGTTTCTCGTCGCCTTTAAGCTTCCCAACCTTTTCCGCCGCATCTTTGGAGAAGGTGCATTTTTACAATCCTTTCTCCCCTCCTTCGTGGCTTCTCGCAACAAAGGGGTCTTTGCGATCACCATACTCAGGCGTTTTCTCCTCTTTATCACTGCCTCCTCTGTCATTGTAGCGATCTTTCCGGCATTTTTTACCCGCCTGCTCGTCGTAGGCTGGAGCGAGGCACAGGTGGCCGAGGCTGCACCTATGATGGCGATTACTTTCTGGTATCTGGCACTGGTCTTTATCGTCACTTTCTTAGGTTCACTGCTACAGTATAAAGAGCATTTTGCTACCACTGCATTCTCTACAGTGCTACTCAATTTTGCTATGATTGGTGCACTGCTACTCTATAGAGATGATAATCCTAAGCAGGTAGCTATCGCTCTCTCCATCTCTGTCATCATCGGTGGACTCATGCAGGTAGCGCTGCATCTATGGAGTATCTCTCGATACAAGCTTATGCCACTGCTTGTCGGTGGCTGGAAATACCGCAAAGTCAAAGATGTAGAAGGAGAGAACAAAAAGTTCAACACCCTCTTTATCCCTGCTATCTGGGGCAACTCCACACCTCAGATCAATGCATTTTTGGATACTTGGCTGGCCTCTTTTCTGGTATCGGGCTCCATCTCTTCGCTCTTCTATGCCAATCAGGTCTTCCAGCTTCCCCTTGCTATCATCGCGATCGCTGCTTCTACTGCGCTGTTCCCTTCAGTATCAAAAGCACTGGCACATGGCAGAGAGGAGGAGGCCTATCTCAACCTCTCTAGAGCATTCTGGCTTATGCTCGCGGCATTGGGCATCGCAGCTATCATAGGCATAGCATTTTCTGAGCCCATCACCTGGCTACTCTTTGAACGGGGCAAATTTACCACCGAAGATACAGCCAAGACCTCTTTTGTACTGGCGATGTATCTGGTGGGACTCATCCCCTTTGGGCTCTCCAAGCTCCTCTCCATGTACCTCTATGCCTCACACCGCCAGATGAAGGCTGCCAAGATATCTACTATCTCTTTGGCCTTCAATATCATAGCCTCGCTAAGCCTCATGAAGCCTATGGGTGCGGCAGGACTGGCGCTGGCAGGCAGCATAGGCGGGTGGGTACTATTTGTACTGACACTGAGAGAAGTGGGGTTTTCCCATATCACCAAACCTCTGTTTTCCAAGCACATACTGCTGCTACTTTTAGGATGGGTGGCATTGGGGTTG
>JALWVW010000350.1 GCA_027079365.1 Campylobacteraceae bacterium
TTTGTTACTATGGTACTACTTTATCTCGGATTATGCAATTCTATCGCATAATCCGGGTTTATCATATTGGAGCCATGATGCTATCAGATATTACAACAAAATATAGACAAAATATACAAAACCTGACAGTGTTTGAAAAAGCAGTTCTGGTGGACAAGGCGACAGAGCAGCCCTTCAGTGGTGCGCTACTGGATGTCAAGGAGGAGGGTCTGTTTGTCTGTAAACTGTGTGCCGCACCCCTCTATCAGAGCAAAGATAAATTTGAGTCACATTGCGGCTGGCCGAGTTTTGATGATGAGGTGCCTGGAGCAGTACACAGGATACCGGATGCAGATGGCAGACGGACAGAGATCGTCTGTGCCAACTGCGGCGGACATTTGGGGCATGTGTTCGAGGGAGAAGGAATGACAGCCAAAAACACCCGCCATTGTGTCAATTCTGTCTCATTGAATTTTCAGAGGCAAGAGGAGAAAGAGGTGATTCCAAAGTGTGCCAAAGCCTATGTGGCAGGCGGTTGTTTCTGGGGAGTAGAGCATTATCTTCAGCGGCTTGATGGGGTGGAGAGTGTTACCTCCGGGTTTATGGGAGGACATGTGGTCGATCCTGAGTATTATGATGTGGTCAGGGGAGATACCGGGCATCTGGAGACAGTCGAAGTGTGCTATGATCCTGAGAAAGTTAGCTATAGAGCAATCATCAGGCGGTTTTTTGAGATTCATGATCCCGAGCAAGCCAATGGACAGGGGCCGGACATTGGTAGCCAATACCTCTCTGCTGTCTTCGTCTCCAACGATAAAGAGGCTGCAACGGTGACTGAGGTGATAGGAGAGCTAGAAGACAATGGCTATCGTGTGGTGACACAGGTTCTCCCTGTAGCACCTTTTTATGTGGCGGATGAGGGGCATCAAGACTATTATGAACGCAAGGGTACGGAGCCTTACTGTCATGGGTTTGTACCAAGGTTCGACAGGACGAAGGAGACAAGGAAATGAAAGAGATACTGCAAGCCTTTATACAAAATCTCAAAGAAGAGAGATTTGCCGAGGCCCATGAGGTCATGGAGCATCAATGGAAGGTCTATAAAAAATGTAATCACCCTCTGACCAAGCTGCTGAAAGGCTATATCAATGGCGCCACCGCTTTTGAGCTACTCCGACGAGGAAAACGAGAGGGTGCAGAGAGGCTTTGGGCAGTGTATGAGAAGTATTTGCCTGCACTACAGAAAGGGATTGAGGAGTACACATTGTTTGTGGAAGCAGATAGCCTACTGCAAGCGTTGAAAAGAGAACGATTATCCTCAGTTGACAGTAAATACTTGGTGCGGTAATATATGCTATCATGTGATTAGTAAAAAGGGAAGTACATGCAAAAAGATCTGGCAACCATGGAATATGATGAGCTCTTGGCGGAGTTTCGGGTCATTCTAAAAAGCAACAAACTTAAATTCACCTCTCAGAGGGAGGCGATACTCCAGACACTCTACAGCCACCCTCAGCATTTCACCTCAGAGAATCTCTATCTATTGGTTAAGAAAAATTATGCCAAACTCAATATCGGAATTGCCACAGTTTATCGTACACTGAGTCTGCTTGAAGAGAATGGACTGGTCAGTTCTATTTCTCTGGGGACGCAGGGGAAAAAATTTGAAATTGCCAACAAACCCCACCATGATCATCTGATCTGTGAGGGGTGTGGAGAGATCATAGAGTTTGAAAATCCCAAGATTGAACAGCTGCAAGAAGAGATCGCCAAAGAGAATGGCTTCCTGCTGACCAACCATCTGATGCAGCTTTATGGTATCTGTAAGACATGCCAAACGAAATAGTTGTCAGACCCCACAGCCACTGTCTACGCTGAAGCTGTTCTCATATCCACATTCTGTACAGTAGAATGAGACAAGCTTGGGTCCACAGCCAGCACTACGCTGGTCGCTGAGCACGATAGATTCTTTTTTGCACTTGGGGCAGATGCCGGACTGGATAGCACGAAGGTGCTCATTTTTTTCTTTGAGATAGTAGACATAGACGGCTACTGATCCTGCCAGAACAATAATGAGAAAGAGTAAAAGGTAGATATCGATAGCAGACTCCTTGTTTCAAAGTATAGCAGAATTTTACACAGTTCTTATAAATTTCATTTAATATTTACCTAAATTAAATTTATTTTAGATATCCTTATTTTGGCACTTTAAGACACTTTTTATCCTTTTTATTGAGATCTTTGTGTTACTAATCGTTACATAATTTAATTTAATTTAATTTATTTTCCTTGACTGCCCTTCTTCTCTTGCCTTTCTCCATACTATTGCTCTAGCATATAATAAATATAATTCTTAATTGGAGGAAAAAGTGTCATTCGATATAACAAAAATGATTGATTTGGATACCATGGATTTTCTGGTAGATGTAGAAGCACCAGAGATTGTCGAGAGATTTCATCCTGGACAGTTTGTCATGCTTATGACCAGAAAAGAAGGGGAAAGGATCCCCATGTCCGTTATGAAAGCCGAGAATGGAAAACTCACCATGTTTATACGGAAACTTGGAAAAACATCCAAGGAGCTAAGAGATGGCATGACCCGCTTTGAAAATGTCATTGGCCCTCTAGGGCATGGCATAGAGGAGAAGGTATATGGTAATGTGGTGGTAGTATCTGATGCTGTGTGCGGGCAGGCAGAGAATTATGCTATCTGTGAAGCACTGAGTAAAATAGAGGGCAACAGGATTACCTCTATACAAACCTTTCCAAGTAAAAAAGAGATATATCCAGAAGACTATCTTACCACAGAGTTGGTAGATAAACATATTATCACCACGGAAGATGGTTCATTTGGAGAGGAGGGGAGCTATATCGTTCCACTGCAAAAAATGATTGACGAGGGAGAGGAGATAGACTTTGTGTTTGGAGGTGGCAAGCTGCCTACCATGAAGGCAGTCTCAACGGTTTTGGCAAAGAACAATATAGACAACCTCTTTACCACGCGTCAAATGATGGTTGATGGGTCTGGTATGTGTGGTGCCTGTAGACTCTATATTGATGGAGAGATGAAGCTGGCTTGTGTGGATGGACCCATGTTTGACAGTCGAAAGGTGAATTGGGACAAAGCGATCAAGAGGTATCACATGTTCAAGAAAAAGGAAAAAGAGGCAAATGATTATTATGAAGCTCACAAAGGAGGATGCGGACAATGCCAAAAATAAAACCTAGAATTCCTATGGGGGAACAGCCTCCTATGGAGCGGATCACAAACTTCAATTCAGTGCCCTATGGCTATACCGAAGATCAGGCAGTCGAAGAGGCTGCCCGGTGCATACAATGTAAAAAACCAAGATGCGAACCGGCATGTCCTGTCACCATTGGCATCAAAGAGATGAACCTGCTCATAGCAGAAAGAAAGTTCAAAGAAGCATATCTTTTGGTCAAAGAAGACAATGCCTTCCCCGCCTGCTCAGGCAGAGTATGTCCACAGGAAAAGCAGTGTGAAGGTGCCTGTATCTTGGAAAAATTTGATCAACCTATTGCGATAGGAAAACTTGAGGCTTTTATCGCTGACTGGGGCCGAACACACAAGGTTGAGGTAGAGGAAATCAAAGCGAACAATGAGGACAAACATATCGCTATCGTGGGATCAGGCCCCGCAGGACTGGCGTGTGCCGCGGAGTGCAGAAGGTATGGATATGCCGTTACCATCTATGAAACGCTACATAAAGCAGGTGGCGTGCTGGTCTACGGTATACCAGAGTTTAGACTACCCAAAGCGATCGTAGAAAAAGAGATAGAGCATCTGGAGGAGATGGGTGTCAAGATTGAGCTGAACCATACCGTAGGTCAGAACATCTATTACTATGAACTGGTCAGTCAGAATGATGCTGTATTTTTAGCGATGGGTGCAGGTGCACCGAAATTTATGGGTATCCCTGGTGAAAATCCCATGGACAATGTCTACTCATCCAATGAGTTCCTTATTCGTGCGAATTTGATGAAGGCCTATAAGTTTCCTGAGTGGGATACTCCCATCAACTGTGGCAACAAAGTAGCTGTGATTGGTGCAGGAAATGTGGCTATGGATGCAGCCAGAACAGCCAAGAGGCTGGGTGCAAATGAGGTGCATATCATCTACAGAAGAACCAAAGAGCAGGCACCTGCACGTAAAGAGGAGCTGCATCATGCACTGGAGGAAGGGATCATCTTCCATGAGCTTGTCAATCCTATCAAGTTCCACGGCGATGACGATGGGTTTATCGACTATATGGAGCTGACCAGAATGGAGCTCGTAGAGGGAGAGGATGGGAGAATATCCCCTAAGCCCATAGAAGGGAGTACCTTCTATATGGAGTGTGATACGGTCATCGAGGCATTAGGAACTGTACCTAATAGATTGTTCCTGGATCGTGCTCCTGACATCGAGAGAGATGACAGAGGTGTCATCATCATAGATGAAAACCATATGACCAGTGTAGAGGGCACCTTTGCTGGAGGAGATGCAAGTAGCGGTGCAGCTACAGTGATCAAGGCACTAGGAGAAGGGAAAAGAGCAGCAAGAGCGATACATGCCTATATCAGTACACATGATACAAGTCATAGACAAGAGGTGCAAAGAGTAGAGGTATAAAGAGTTTTTTCTCGCCTCTCTCATGGGGGGGGGACGCATGCCTATTTATTCTTTAATCTTAGATATAAGCTCATTGACTGTAATGCTGTTATATTTATCTTCCACTCTAAATTGTACTTTATTCTTAAAAGTTGCAGATACATCTTTTATAAGGACAGCCTCATATCCAAATTTTAAAAGAGAATCTATGGTTTCAGCTACACAATGGTCGGTTGTAAATCCCATGATATAAACAGTTTTGGTTTTCAGCGTTTGCAGGATCTCTATCAAATTGCTGTCGACGGTATTGTCAAATGCCGTCCGACCCCTTACCTCATAATCGCCGTTTTTGAATATGCCGTCCGTATATTCTGCTCTCCATGTGTTTGCCGTAAACTGTCCCAGCAGTTTGGGCAAAAGCGGTATCTTCTTATAACGCTCTTTGTCGTTCCTATCTATGATAAAGGGGGACTGGATTATGTTGATACCGTTTTCTCTGGCTGCATTGAGGAGTTTGAGACTGTTTTCATGGACCTTCCGAGATGTGTATTCTTTTTTGATCAAAAAGTGAAAAAAACTATCCTGCGTCCATGTCTTTTGAAATTCAACTACCAGAATGGCTGTTTTGTTCTTGCGCATACTACTTTCCTTGCGTTATATTTTCATTAGTCTAACCCAATCAGACGTATTTGTCCTGTACATATGTTGATTTCAGATTGTCCATTTCTCTCCAATAGCCAGAAAATGGACATTTTCATTACCTTCTGTTCCCCTCAATAATCTTTCCGGCTCACCCAATGGTTCGTCTGAGAGGTCAAACGTTCCAAAGTGCATGGGAATAACTTTGCTCGCATGTAATTCTCTTGACGCTTGTAGCGTTTCTTGTGGATTGATATGACTTGATTTCATAAACCATCCTGGGCTATAGGCTCCAATGGGCATTATGCCTATATCTACTTTCTTAAAAATTTTCTGTATGTCTCTGAAATGATTTGAGTATCCGGTATCTCCTGCAAAATAGATGGTTTTATCTTTTGTTTGTATCACAAAGCTACCCCACAACATTTCATTATAGTCATTGATGCCTCTTTTATGCCAATGGTGTGCTGGTAAAAAAGTTATTTCAAATTTTTCATTAATATCATATTGTTGATACCAACCCGCTTCTTGTGTACTAATTTTTTCATTTTTACTCTCTATCATTTGTCCCATTTTTAAAGGAACCAATGCGATACATTTATCAAATTTTTCTATCGTTTTTAAATCAAGATGATCATAATGTCCATGACTGATTAAGAGATAATCTGGTTTTATTTTTTCAATCTCAATAGGTAATTCTGTCAATCTTTTTATAAAAGGAGGAGCAGTTAAACAGGGATCGGTTAAGATTTTTTTGCCGTCAAGTTGTATTAAAAATGATGCATGTCCAAGCCAGTAAATAAAATCTTCTGCCGTACTTAATGCATTTTTATTTTTTATAACTTTGAGAGAATATTTTTCATTTTCTTTAATATCTTTTTGTGGATTTGGCGATAGCTTCCATTTCAATAAATCAAAAAATGCTGTGTTGCCTGATTTCCCATAAGGGTTTTCAAATACACCGTTTTGGAACTTGTTGCCTTTGAAGCCATTTTTAATTGTTTTTAGTTTTTTGTTTATCAGATACACTTTTTTCATACCTTTTACTTTTGTACCTCTTTTAAAAAAGAGGAATCGTACAATGGCAAACAATAAAGTTTTTAAAAAGCTCTTTTTGTCACAACCATCCTTATGATGCATATTGTTATGCATCATTTTATCATTTTAGATAAATATTCATAATTTGTCATTTACATATATTGATTATTGAGTTGTTTTTTTATTCTACTGAGTTGAGTAGGCGTAATTCCTAAATATGATGCTATATGAAATTGTGGTAATTTCTCTGATAATACAGGATTATTTTTGACAAACTGGATATATCTATCTTTTGCATCAAGCGATAACAGTTCAATTTCTCTTTGTTGTTTTTTCGTCATATAGTCTAAGAGTATTTTGTTTAAAACTTTCTCTAAAACTTTATATTTTAAAGAAAGCTCCATAAATTCACTGTAATCAAATATAATAATTTTACACTTTGTAATTGCTTGAATAAAAACGGATGAATCTTCTTTTTCATCCAATGATGTCATGAATAAATCACTTTTGATAAAAAAGCCTTTATTGTGTTCTGTCCCATTTTCATTTAAGTGGTAGACTCTCACTATTCCATTGATTACAAATCCAATTTGTCTTTGATTTTCATATATTTTTGATAGATATTCGTCTTTACTTATCATTTTAAATTTTAATATTTTTTCCAATGCACCCAGCGCATTTGAACCAATATCTATGTAGTCATTTAGCTTATTATATAGGTCTTGATAACTTTGGATTTCTTTTTGTGTTATTTTGATTTTTGACCTTTGTTCCTATTGGCTCAACAGCTATCATATGGTTATTTACTCAAGGAATATAATAGCACCTTTAGCCTGATATCTCAAAAATGGGATACTTCAAAGGATAACGAGACTTTTCAATAATAGTGATAGCAGAAAGAGACCCCAATACACAGTGCCATGGCATACCATACAACAAAGTATGCTAAAATCACGGTATGAATTTACGTAGCTATATAGATCTCTACCAACTTTTAGATGGTCACGCACTGACACATGAAGAGAATAGAGCATTTGCACTTAAAAATGATCTACAAGCACAAAGCTCTCTGCGGATGCTTCTGGCTTGGGTCAGGGCACACCAAAACAGTCTCTCCTCTCCTGCACAAAGTGCGAAGTTTTGTAAGTATCTCTATATTGTTTCTTTGGTGCTGGGTGTACTTGCTCTGGTGTTGGGCGTAATGACGGGTATTGGACTGCTGAGCTATAGTGGTAAAGAGCCAGTGAATCTGATCTATTTTTTGGCAGTGGCAGCATTTATCCCACTTTTCACCATGCTTTTGGCATTGTTTTCAATGTTGAGAGCCAATCAGGCACAGAGCCTGTTGATACATATTTCGCCTGCCTATTGGATGGAGAAAATAGTGGGCTTTTTTTCACAAGAGGCCAGAGCGGCATTGTCCAAACTCACGATCAATCCTCTGTTGCTCAATTGGCTGGTAATCAAAAGATCACAGCTACTGGCACTGCTGTTTGCTATAGGTTTACTATTGGCACTTTTGGGGATTGTGGCGACCAAAGATATTGCCTTTGCATGGAGCACCACGATACAAGTCTCCCCTAAGCAGTTTCATACTTTTTTAGAGACTCTCTCTTGGCCATGGAGTAGTCTGTTTCCCTCTGCCGTTCCTTCTGTAGACCTGATAACACAGAGTCAGTATTTTAGACTGGGAGAGACACTGGACAGCGGTATGGTTGCCAATGCTGCAAGGCTTGGAGAGTGGTGGAAGTTTTTGGCATGTGCCACACTGTTCTATGCGATTGTAGTACGTTTTGGCATGTGGCTTTTGGCTTCTTTTGGCTTTCATCAGGCACTTAAAGAATCCTTGATGAGTCTGGAGGGAGTGGAGCGTCTACTTTTTGAGATGAATACACCGTTGGTTACTACCACCGCACCTAAGCAAGAGATTGTATTTGCACAAGAGATACACCAATATAGTAGAGTGCTACAGACAGTAGATCCTCACTATAAGACAACACTGGGCTGGGCAATGAGCAAAAACGATATCGTGATACTCAATGACAGTATGCAAGTAAGTAGTGAATGTGTCTTTGATATAGGTGGCACCAATACACTGTACGAAGATGAGAAGATCATCTCAGGATTGCAAGGAGAAGTGCTGCTCTATGTCAAGTCATGGGAACCTCCCACAATGGATATGATGGATGCACTCTTGGCGATCATAACACAGGTGGATAAGATCACGCTATTGCCCACAGGAACAAAAGAAGATGGTTATATCCCCACCTCCAGAGAGCTGAATATCTGGGAGAGAAAGATACAGACACTCAATCACCCCAAGGTATGGCTATGTCGCATCAATTAACCGCACCTCATCCTAAGTTTGCCGTGGTGGGACACCCCAACAAAGGCAAGAGTAGTATAGTGGCCTCTCTGGCACAGGATGATACAGTGCAGATATCAGATACCCCTGGCACCACAATCAAAAGCAGGAGTTTTCCGCTTAGAATGGATGGAGAGATCATCTATGAGCTCTTTGATACACCAGGTTTTCAAAGAGCCAGAAGCGTTCTTGCATGGCTGGAAAAACATGATGTACCTGCCCACAAAAGGGCAGAGGCAGTTGAGGCATTTATCAATACACATAGAGAAAATGAACGATTTTCCGATGAGATAGAGCTGCTGACCCCCATCATGGAGGGTGCAGGAATCATTTATGTGGTGGATGGTTCCAAGCCGTATGGTGAGGAGTATGAGGCAGAGATGGAGATATTGCGCTGGACAGGGCAGCCCTCTATGGCACTGATCAACCATATTGGAGAGAATGACTATTCCCAAGAATGGCGAAGGGCTCTAGAGCAGTATTTTAGGATTGTCAGAGAGTATGACCCGATGGAGACTGATCCCCAGCAGCAGGTACTTTTACTGGAGTCTATGGCACAGCTGGATGAGTCATGGAGGGTGCCCCTCAAGCACTCTATAGTGCTTTTTGAAGGGCGCAGAGATCAAAAGCTAGAGCAGAGTGCAAAAACCATAGCCCACCTTGTTCAAAGTATGCTTTCACATTTGGAGCAGTTTAGATTCTCTGGAGAGGATGTAGAGGATACTGACAGGCAAAAACTACTAAAAAACTATCAACAGCATCTTAGGGCACTTGAACAAAAATCCCAAAAGTTTATTGAACAGCTCTGGAGCCATCAACATTTGCAAAAGGAGCAGGAGTCTCTGCT
This sequence comes from Campylobacteraceae bacterium, assembly GCA_027079365.1. Taxonomy (GTDB): domain Bacteria; phylum Campylobacterota; class Campylobacteria; order Campylobacterales; family Sulfurovaceae; genus JAAXPZ01. Next base: position 9,481 of record JALWVW010000350.1, read on the forward strand.
TTTTGAGGGGGTAGACCTTTTTTCTAAGGAGAGTGCCTCTATTTTTGGACTTAGCAGGCAAGAGATGGTAGTCACAGGGGTTACGGGAGGGGCTGTGACAGGTGCAGGAATAGACCTGCTGTTTGCCGGACATACGCTATTGTTGGGAGGTGCCATTGGCGCGGTAGTAGGAGGTGTAGGTGCATATTTTGGCTTTGATGAACTCTCTGGCATCAAGGTTCTAGGTAAAACACTGGGAAAGAGATATCTAGAAATGGGTCCTATGGAAAACAGAAATTTTCCCTACATCTTGCTGGGGCGTTCTCTTTACCATCTGCATAAAGTGGCTGCCAGATCCCATGCCAAAAGAGGTGCAGTCACACTCACGATGGATGAGACATTCAAGGAAAAATGGCTGGATGACCAGAGCCGTAAATCTCTGGAGAAGTTTCATAAAAGATTTCGTTCAGGAGATGAGATAAGCAGTGGAGAGATACAGGCGTACGAGGCATTGGTTTTGGCATGCCTTAAGAAGATTGTATGAAATTCTTTGCCAAAAAAGCATTGAACTGATTGGCGAAGGCATGGGCATCTTTGGTGCCAAAGGGTTTTGGCCCTCCTGTGATCTCCCCGCTCTCTCGGATACTCTCCATGAGATTTCTCATAGCTAGGTACTGCTTGATATTTTCTATAGAGTAGAGCTCTCCTCTATGGTCAAGGGCATGGGCATGTTTGCTGATGACCCTGTCAGCTAGAGGAATGTCTGCGGTGATGACCAGATCCCCTTCTTCCGTCATCTCTACGATGAGGTGATCCGCTTCATCTGCCCCCTGGTCTACGAGAATATACCGGGCATGTGTGGAGTTTCCAATAGTAATCTTTTTGTTTGCGATGACTATCGTGGGAAGCGCCAGTCTCTCTATAGCCTTGAGAACGATGGGCTTGAGAAGATTGGGAAAGGCATCCCCATCGATGAAGAGTCTCACAGGATTTCTTTGACTCTGCCTACCTCTTTGGTGCCGAGTCGGACTTTGATACCGTGAGGATGTGTGGGTGATTTTGTCAAGATCTGTTGAACGCGTCCGTAGGTGATGTGGCCTGTAGACTGATCCTCTTTCATCACGATACCGACATGAAGTCCTACTTTGATCTGGCTGCGTTTGGTGCCTGGCATTTAGTCTTCTATCATCTCTTTCTCATCCACCGTAAGTGACTCACCAAAACCTAGTGCTTCTTTGACCTTGGTTTCAATTTCTGCCTGGAGCTCTGGGTTCTCTTTGAGAGTGAGCTTGGCGTTCTCTTTACCTTGACCCAGTTTGGTCGCACCGTAGCTAAACCAAGCACCAGATTTGTCCACGATATCCATTTTGATACCGTAGTCGATCAGCTCACCGATATAAGAGATTCCCTCGCCGAACATGATATCAAATTCTGCCTGCCTGAATGGTGGGGCGACTTTATTTTTGACCACTTTGGCTTTGACGCGGTTACCGATCTGTGATTCGCCCTGCTTGAGTGTGGCGATACGACGGACATCAATACGCACAGAGCAGTAGAATTTGAGTGCATTACCACCTGTGGTAGTCTCAGGAGAGCCGTACCCCATCGTGC
>JALWVW010000351.1 GCA_027079365.1 Campylobacteraceae bacterium
GAGGCAAATGCCGGACAAGCAAAGATCAGCAAACCCCTACAAAATTCTCTCCAGTATAGCACCTCCAAGCCAACCATTACCCCAGCCACACACAAGCCTATACTCCAGCAAGACAGAGCTGCCTCGCGGGGTATTACAGTAGAGGATGACAAGATCATTATCGATACCAAACAGACAAAAGATTTTTTTCGAGGCATTGGCGAGAAAATGAAGCACAGTTTTCAAAAGATTGAAGACAACCTGCGAAAAGAGAGGATCTCTTCAGCTGACGAGACAGGCATTATCATCAACGATACAACCATACAGATAGATCTGAACAAGACAGAACGCTTTATGAAGAAGTGGATGCGAAGTATGGAGTCTGTCGTAGAGGAGCTCAACGAAACGATGAAAGAGATACAAAGAAGTCTTCCCCAAAGATAGGGAGCTCCCGTCAAGAGTAAATACTTAACGGGAAATAGAATTATTTTTTAAGTGCTGCTTTGGAAGCTTCCGCTACCTTGGTGAATGACTCAGGTGCATTCATTGCCATATCTGCAAGGATCTTTCTGTCTAGCTCGATGTTGGCCAGCTTAAGTCCATGCATGAAAGTAGAGTAGTTCATATCATTCAGTCTCGCTGCCGCATTGATACGGACGATCCAGAGTCTTCTGAAGTCTCTCTTCTTTTGTCTTCTGTCTCTATATGCATATACAAGTGAGCGCTCTAGTTGCTCTTTTGCTTTTCTGAAGTGTTTTCTTCTACCGCTGTAGAATCCTCTGGCTTGTTTTAGTAGTCTTTTATGTCGTCTGGTTCGTACGACACCTGTTTTTACTCTCATGGTTTTCCTTTACCGTTTTCCGTATTTAGAAATAGGTGTCAAGCATTTTCTCTGCCTGAACTTGCCCCTAATCGGGGGTTACTTGTCTATCTGTCAGTTATGCGATACACGCTTTGATGTTTGCAGCATCTGCACTGTCAACATACTTGGCTGATCTCATCTGTCTGTGGTGTTTACCATCGACCTTGGTCAGGATGTGGCTTCTGTACGCCGTTCCTCTTTTGATCTTGCCGCTTTTTTTCACTTTAAAGCGCTTGACAGCACCTTTAACGCTCTTCATTTTTGGCATTGTGGCTCCTTTCTTGTATTTCCCTGCATATAGAAATAGGGGTCGGTATTATACCGAGTTATTCTGAAGCCTTGATGGAGGCGTCATGGTAGATAGGGAATTAGGGGAGCATGGGTGTGGGCTAGGCTGTGCTGGGCGTGTTCTGTTTGGGTTTGCACTTTTGGCTCTCCTTTTTGGTTGTTGGTAGTGGGCAGTGACCCTAGGGCTTCACCTCTAGCGCTTCAATCAGTTGCAAGACATAGGTATCCAAATCGTCCAGTTTTTCATCACAAATCATATAGATAGTCTCTGCATCAATATCTACATAATGATGAGAGATCAAATCTCTAAGTTTTATAATGTTGCTCCAGTATGACGCAGATGCTACAGACTCTAAAAAGCCTTTTTGATGTTTGTCTATGTTTTTTAATGCTTCTCCTATAGTTTGAATACGCAAAATAATACTGTCTAGTTTTTCGAGTCCCATCTCATCATCTGTAAAATCATCAACACAGGTGATATAACTAAAGCGTTTTTGTATCAGAATGATACTCTCATGTATAAATTCTAACAACTCCAACAGTGAGAGTTTATGCATAAATTGCTTCACTCTCTACTTGCATTTTAAGTCCTTTTCTAAGCCGAGGATGATAAAAAATCATATCAACTTTTTTACCAAAATTCTCCTCTAAGTAATTCCAAAGTCCTGTCATATTGTCTAATGTCTTTTTCTTCAATACCACATAAAAATCTATATCGCTTTCTTGGGTTGCCACATCTTTAGCATACGAACCAAAAAGTCCTATTTTCTCTACACCAAACTTCTCTTCAAGGAGCATTTTGTGCTCTTGTAAAAATGTCAGAATATAATGTTTTGTCATTTTAGACTCCTGGATCGTCTAGTTATTATACCAAAATTATGCCATCAATATCTTGCAACAACCTTCTGAACTCTTCCTCTTTTGGTCCATTATTGTCGTTAAGGGATTTCTACCAAAGAGGAGGATAATGCCTTAATAACAGAGCTCTTGGTAGTAGTGGAGTTGCAGGAGAGTCAGCAGAGCATGGGTGTGGGATAGGCTGCTGCTATGTTTTGCTTGGGTTGGCACTTTTTGGGCTCCTTTTAGGTTGGTGGTTGTGGGCTGGCTTTAAGGCTTTTCCTTTTTTGGTGCGAAGATAACAAGAGTAAAGTTTACTATAAATAATATTACTAAAGACAAAATAATGCTGCTAGCACCATTATTAAAACTGAATATTAAATCAAACCAATGAGCTACAAATATCCATCCTCCAAAAATAAATAAAAAGTTAATAAAATGAAGTAGTGTCTTGTACCAAAATGGGATATAACACTTATTGCTTTTAAACATTAGCCTCAAATTATTAACAAATACTTGTCTAATACCCATAGACAACTCCTCTTGCAAACATATCTATTCGAGCAGGCATACTCAATACTGTACCTGCTCCAGACAAAGAAGGAATTACAAGTGGTACCCGACTTAGCTTTGAAATTGAAAATCCAGTAAGTCCTCTTCCTATGGTGTATGCGGGATCAATTTTAGCATACTTAGCTACAGCATCAACAAATAATGCTCTTGCTTTGGGATGAGTTGCAATATAATGTATTAGTTTGTAAGATTGTTTTGTTTGGTATATAGCTTTTTCTTGTTCATAGTTTTCAAGTACAACAGATCCATTTTGGGAATCCCTAAATCCACTTATTTTTGCCATATAATCTCCAAAATCATATAATCCCTTAGGCAAAGACTTAACTCCTTTCAAAAAACTTTTTGCATTTTTTATAAAGGCATTTTCTTCATGCAACCAATCATTAAACATAAACTGAAAAGCACTAGTCACAGCCCCATTGGCAAACTTCCCTCCGCCTATCACAGAGACCGTACCGCCTACCATAGCTGAGAAGAATGCTCTGCCATAGTAGCTGCCTTTTACTAGTGCCCTACCTATGGGTTGGAGATAGGTAGAGGCAAAGCTACTCAGGAAGCCTGAGAGGAAGCTGCCTCCTTGTATGATAGCACGCACACCTGAGACTACACCATGAGATATCGCTCTGGCTAGGGTGCTGCTTAGGTTTCCTATCTTGTTGGATATACCTGCGGTGAGTCCTCCTAGCACTGCACCCCGCAAGCCTGCGATGAGAGCTTGTCCTGGGCTCGCACCATTGAGGAGCAGGGCAGAATAATAGTGTTCTGCTTGGGTTTTCACTTTTTGGGCT
>JALWVW010000352.1 GCA_027079365.1 Campylobacteraceae bacterium
TTCAAGCTTGTCCAGAAAAGGGTAGGGGGTAAGTTTCATACTGTCTCCATGCTATAGTAAGAGACTATAGCATGATACACTTTTAATCTTTTTTAATGCTGCATCCAGTGTTGATGCCAAGAAGTGCATAAGGTGGACACCATCCGATGATAGCGGTAAAGAGAAGTACCCCTCCCACTACATCAGCGATGATATTTCCATTCATTATACCCCAAGCGATAGCTGCGGCACCTACTGCACCTCTAATAACTCTGTCTATTTTTCCTACATTGCATGTCATGTTTGACTCCTATATTTTAATTTGGTCGTAGTATGACAGTATTTGGTTTTTTTGTCTGTAACATAGGTTACACAAGGTCTCTGATATCTATTTTCTGTATATGGAAGTTCACACGGAGAAGTAGCAATAAAGTGCAATTAAAACACTATCTTTCTTGTTTCTGTATCCTGTATCGCAGTACACGATAAGCAATTCTCTTTGGCAATATTATATCTCATACGCCAATAAAATGCTATAATCCTCTCATGTAAATAACACAGAGGAAAGTGAACTATGATCTACGGCAAATACCAGACCTTTCATGATGAGATTAGTATGTTTATAGAGAAGCGCTTTATCTTTACTGATCCTCTCCATACACTGACATACGGGACGGATGCATCGTTCTATAGGCTGGTGCCCAAGATTGTGGTCTGGATGCACCAGGCAGAGGAGGTGAGTAGGCTTCTGGAGATTGCTGATAGGCTGGAGCTACCTGTGGTATTTCGGGCTGCGGGGACTTCGCTCTCGGGGCAGGCGATCACAGACTCGATCCTGGTGGTGACCTCCAGAGATTGGCGCGAGATTGCCTATGATGAGGTGGGTCAGTTGGTGACGCTGGCTCCCTCGGTAGTCGGAGCAGATGCCAATGTCTATCTGGCTCCCTATGGACGCAAGATCGGCCCTGATCCTGCCAGTATCAGCTGTGCGATGATCGGCGGGATCGCAGCCAACAATGCCAGCGGAATGTGCTGTGGGGTAGCAGACAACTCCTATAAGACCCTGCATGGGATGAAGCTCATCCTCTCTGATGGTAGTCGTCTTGATACGGCTGATCCTGCCAGTAGAGAGGCGTTTGCCCAGAGCCATGCCACACTACTGGAATCTCTAGCAAAGCTCTCAGCAAAAACCCATGCAAACAGAGCCCTCAAGGAGAAGATCGCACGCAAATTCAAGATCAAAAATACCTGCGGCTATAGTCTCAATGCGCTGATCGACTATGAGGATCCTATCGATATCCTCGCCCATCTGATGATCGGCTCAGAGGGGACACTGGGCTTCATTGAGGAGATCACCTACCGTACTGTCCCGGAGTATGCCGACAAAGCTTCTGCGTTGATGATCTTTGGGAGTATCAAGGATGCCTGTGATGCCGTGCGTATCCTCAAGCAACACTGCTTTGAGGCAGTGGATGCAGCGGAGCTGATGGACAGGGCGGCACTGCGGTGCGTGGAGGACGAGGCTGGGATGCCAGAGTTCCTGCGTACACTTAGTCCAGAAGCAACGGCACTGCTGGTGGAGACCAGAGCGCCTGATGCAGTGAGACTCCAAGCCAATATCGAACAGATACTCTCTATGCTGGAGGGGATCGAGCCAGAACTGCCGCTACACTTCACAGATGATGCGAAAACCTATGATCGGTACTGGAAGATCCGCAAAGGACTTTTCCCTGCTGTAGGGGCTGTCAGGGAGGCGGGGACGACAGTGATCATCGAGGATGTGGCCTATCCCATTGCGCACTTGGCAGAGGCGACGCTGGAGTTGCAGGCGATGTTTGCCAAGTATGATTATGAGGAGGCGATCATCTTTGGGCATGCGTTGGAGGGCAATCTGCACTTTGTCTTTACGCAGGCATTTGAGGAGCAGAGCGAGATAGCACGTTATGAAAAGTTTATGGAGGAGGTGGCACAGCAGGTAGCCGTCACCTACAAAGGCAGTCTCAAGGCAGAGCATGGCACAGGCAGAAACATGGCACCCTTTGTCGAGCTAGAGTGGGGGAAGGATGCCTATGATCTGATGTGGGAGATCAAGGGGATCTTTGATCCCAAAGGTCTGCTCAATCCTGGGGTCATCCTCAATAGAGACAGTAAAGTCCATCTCAAAAACTTCAAGGCTATGCCAGCAGCCGACCCGCTTGTCGATACTTGTATTGAGTGTGGGTATTGTGAACCCAAGTGCCCCTCCAACTATCTGACCCTGACCCCCAGACAGCGGATCGTGGCATTTAGGCATATGACGACACTGCAAGAGAGAGGAGAGCTGGAGAATCTGGAAGTACTGAAGGCGCAGTATCAGTACGAGGGGCTGGAGACCTGCGCCACCTGCCAGCTCTGCTCACTCTCCTGCCCGATCGGGATCGATACAGGGGCACTGACCAAGAAACTCAGAGCCGAGCAGATCGGCAAAGTAGGGCAGAGTATCGCATGGCAGATTGCCAAACACTACAGTGGGGTATTGCAGAGTACCAGAGTGGCACTGAACAGTGTGCAGTGGCTGGGGGATAAGCTTCCCGACCGTACGCTCTATACTGGCACCCAGAAGCTCAGAAGCCTTACCGGTGCCAGTCTGCCACAGTGGACACCCAGCCTGCCCTCAGGAGAGAAGTTTGCTCCTGCCTTGTCAGGGAAAAGTAGCAGAGACAAAGTGGTCTACTTCTCCTCCTGCATCAATCGCACCATGGCAAACCCCAAACAGGGCGAAGAGAGACCGCTGTATGCGGTAGTGATCGGACTGCTAGAGAGAGCAGGCTACGAGGTGATCATCCCTGAGGGTATCGAGGGGCTCTGCTGTGGGATGCCCTTTAGCTCCAAAGGCTACATGGAGCAGGGCAAGATGAAGTCTGATGAATTGGAGGAGGCACTACGCATCGCCAGTGAAGATGGTAGATTTCCGATCCTCAGTGATATGTCTCCTTGCTCCAAGACCATGGCACAACACTTTGGTGAGCGGCTCAAAGTTTATGATTCGGTGGAATTCATCGCTGAGTTTTTATTGGAGAGACTTCCGATCCGGAGGATTGATGAATCTATCGTCATTCACCACACCTGTAGTACCCGAAAGGAAGGATTGGTAGGTGCTTTTGAAAAGATCGCCAGAAGGTGTAGCAACAAGGTCACAGTACCCAAAAAGGTGAGCTGTTGCGGCTTTGCCGGAGATCGGGGCTTTACCTATCCAGAGCTCAACCGCTCTGCATTGAGGCATCTCAAATCTGAGATACCGGCAGACACTACATTGGCATTTTCTACGAGTAAGACCTGTGAGATAGGGCTGAGTGAAGAGAGTGGATTGGCGTATCGGTCTGTTTTTTATCTGCTGGAGCGGTGCGTACAGCAGATCTAGGAGATTGGAACCTATTTCTTCTTGAGGATAGACTGGATGATCCCCTCGAGCTTCTCTTCACTAGGCATACCGGGTACCATACCTACAGCCCTGCCTTCTCCATCGAGTACCAGCAGGAAGGGAATGTAACCCTGCCAGCCTGCTCTTTGCGCAATATAATCTACAAATTGTCCCGCATCAGCAGAAGCGACTACATCATAATTGATCGGCTTTCCGGCTGCCCTGAATGCCTCCAGAGCACGTACGGGTGCCTCGAGTGACTTTTTCTGTGCAGCTGTTTTGGCTTTGTTCTCCAGATACCAGGAGACTTTTTTCATATCGATATTTTTGGGATCTTTGACATATTCGAGTAGTGAAGCTCTTGTCTCCTTGGTGGTAGTCTCAAAAGCGACGATGCGTAGCTGATCTTTGTACTTCTCCTGGAGCTTGGCATGGTGGGGGATGCTTAGCAGGCAAGGCCCGCACCAGGTACCCCAAAATTCGATAAAGACAATCTTTCCTTGGTAGGGCTCAGTCACAATACCCTCGGGTGTTCCTTTGAATCGCAACATCTTGCCTTTGATGGTGGAGATGTTGAATGTGTCGTTGGCTGCATGGATTGTACTGCCAAAGAGCAGTGTCAGTAGTAGTGCTGAGATGATTTTTCTCATAGTTTCCTCTTATGTTTGAATCCGTTATTCTATCTTGATAAGTTTAATAGCTATCAATAGTATGACAATTTGAAAGACTTTTTCCAAAAATATCAAAAATATCCTATACTTGCAGGTATGAATAGAATCATAGAAAAAATAGAGGCACTCTCGGTGATGAAAAAGTACCCACAGAAGCTCTCCTACAAGGGTGACCTCTCACTACTGGAGCGGCCAAAGGTGTCTATCGTAGGCTCAAGGAGACCCTCCTCCTATACGCGTCAGTATACGCAGGATATCGCTACTGCACTGGTCAAGAGAGGGGTGGTGACTGTAAGTGGTGCTGCAATGGGCGTGGATGCTGTCGCCCATCTGGGTGCGGGGATGGACAATACGATTGCGGTATTGCCCTCAGGTATCGATATTCGCTATCCCGCGGTCAATCGGGAGTTGATAGCTGGCATTGAGGCACAGGGCTTGACACTGAGCCAGTTTGAAGAGGGGTTTAGGGCTACGAGCTGGAGCTTTGTCCTGCGCAATGAAATCGTGGTGGCATTGGGAGATGTGCTGGTGGTGACAGAGGCGGATGAGGGCAGTGGTTCGATGCGTTCGGTAGAGTATGCATTGGAGATGGGAAAGGAGATCTTCGTGCTTTCTCAGAGGATAGGGGAGAGCATGGGCACGAATACGCTCTTGAGGCAAGGGCTCGCGCAACCGATCTATGCGATAGAGGATTTTGCTGCTCGATTTGGCGTAGAGACAGCTACAGCACTTCCCAAAGATGCTTTCTATTACTTTTGTCAGCAGCATCCTACGCTGGATAGTGTAGTTGAGGCATTTGGGGATCGGGTTTATGTGGCTGAACTGGAAGGGATCGTGAGGATAGAGGGAGGGATCGTCTCTTTGGTGTGACCCCTCCTTGCGGCAGTTATTTTTGTGTGGCGGTGTTTGTATCGGCTTTGGTTACGACAGGAGTACTTTTTTTCTTGGCGATCATGTCCTGGATCACCTTTTCCAAACTCTCCTGTGGGATGAGCCCTGGCTGTACGATCTGCACTGCACCCTCCTGATCCAGGATTAGCAGCAGTGGGATGGAGCCTGTCCACCCGGCTCTCTGTGTGATGTACTCGACGAAAGCGTAGCCATCTTTATACTCTACGATATCATAGTTCATGCCTTTGGATTTGGCAAAGGTCTTGAGCTTCTCTTTGGGCGTAGCCTGGACTTCAATTGCAAGCATGGCCATTTGGTCTTTATACTTTTTTGTCAGTTCGATATAGTGGGGTATGGACATAAGACAGGGAGGGCAGTGTGTACCCCAGAATTCTACAAACATGATCTTCCCTTTGTATTCAGGAATAGTAAACCCTTTGTCTGTACCGATGATATGAATTGTTTTGTCATTGATGGTTTTGAGGGTCATGGTATTGTCTGAAGCAGCCTGTGTGATACCAGTGCCAATCAGTATAATGGTTAAAAAATAGAATAGTTTTTTCATAATGTTTCCTTAGTTCTTTTTATTGTAGTGTGCAATGAGCTTTTGAATATATGTTTTGTAGGCTTTCTTATCCGAGATACCGGCAGTGATGCCAGCTGTTTGGCCTTCATAGCCGAAGACAACAGTAAAAGGCAGTCCACCGCCTCGTTTGGCTTTGCCTCTGGGTTTATCGAACTGGTATTTGTAGAGTGTCTGCATTGTAAAGGCGAGGTTGCCCTGGTTGGAGAGTACTGAGATGATAGGGAAGCCTAAGTGATGCTTCTTAGCAAAAGCTCTGATATCGGATTCGTTTTTCTCTATGATCTTCTTGACTGCTTTGCCATTGGCTTTTTTCTGTCTGACTAGTTTTTCCAGCTTCTTTTTCTGTGTGTTGCCAATTTCCAATGCTACGATCTTGAGCTTTTCTGGAAAAGCTTTCTGGAGTGTCGCCATCTCTTCGAGCCATTTTGCGCAGCTTTTACAGTCCATTTTCCATACGACAAGCAGGGTGATCTTGCCCTCCCCCCCATCAAAAGTATACCCCTTTTTAGTAGAGAGCAGATGTATGCGTTTGCCATCAACCGTGGAGACGGTAAAGTCGTCCTGTAGCATCCATGCAGGTGGCTTTTTCGTCTGTGTTTTACTGTCAGGCTTGAGGAGTTTTTTGCCTGGAGTGGTGGCTTCGGCATGGCTAAGTGATGCCAACAGTACTAAAGCAGTGAATATTTGAATCAATTTCATAGACTTTCCTTCATCTTTAAAGTTCCAAAATTATACCACAGATGATAAACTCAATGTTAATGGGTATAATATCAACATGAAAAAACAATTCCTTATCCTGTCACTGCTCGTTGGGAGCATCTATGCTAAAACCCTCGATCAGAAGATCGCCAATATGTTTATCCTTGGATTTTATGGGACAACGGTTGATAATCACAGCAAAATAGTGCGCGATATATGCCAAAGAGGACTGGGGGGAGTCCTGTTGTTTGAGCGCCATCCAACCCGACATAGCAGGGCTAAGAACATCACTTCACCCAGTCAGCTGAAGAGGTTGACAAAGAGGCTCAGCAGCAGTTGTACCCATCAGCCGCTTATTGCTGTGGATCAGGAGGGTGGCAAAGTACAACGACTCAAGCGTAAGGATGGTTTCTATGGTCGCTATGAAAAAGCTGCTGTACTGGGAAGTAAGACGATGGATGTCGCCAAAAAAGTATATCAGAATATGGCGCAGGAGCTGCATCGTGTCGGGATTAATTTTAATCTTGCTCCAGTAGCGGATATGGCAGTCAACAGACAGAACCGGGTGATCTACAGGCTTGGCAGAAGCTATGGAAACAGAGCCGAACGCGTGGCGCTGTTTGACAAGATATTCATCAACGCGATGCATAGCCGAAAGATACTCACCTCTCTCAAGCATTTTCCCGGACATGGCTCCAGTATGCAAGATTCGCACAAGGGATTTGTCGATATCAGTCAGACCTGGAGCAGAAGAGAACTGGAGCCTTTTAAACAGGTGATTGAGGCGGGCAAGACAGATTCTATAATGGTGGCACATGTCTTCAATCGCCATCTGGACAGTCGCTATCCGGCATCGCTTTCCTATAAGACAGTGACAGGGCTGCTCCGTAGCAAACTGGGTTATCAGGGTGTGGTGATAAGTGACGACCTGCAGATGTACGCAATCAGTAAGCACTATCCACTGAAGGAGGCGGTTAGATTGGCGATCAATGCGGGTGTGGATATCCTGCTCTTTGGCAATCAGCTTGATCCCAAACACGAGGTGAGTATCCAAAAACTAGTCTCTATTGTAAAATCGCTGCTGTCACAAGGCAAGATTACTCGAGAGAGCATAGAGCGCGCCAACAGACGCATTGATGCGATGAAAATCAAAATAGGACTGGGAAAATAGAGATGAAAGCGGCTGCGATCGATGTGGGGCTCAAGCGCATAGGTATTGCGATCTGTTTGGATGGCTCTATCGTATTGCCTCAAGAGGCGATCCTGCGCAAGAACCGTAATCAGGCAGCGCGGGATGTGCTGGCATTCTTACAGGAGTGGGAGATCGATACTTTGGTGGTAGGCCTGCCCAAAGGTGGTAGCAGTGAGGCAGAGATGGAACGCAGAATCAAGCATTTTGTCTCTCTCTTGTCGTTACCAGAGGCGATAGGAGTACAGTATCAAGACGAGCAGGGCAGCAGCATAGAAGCCAAGGCACAGATGGCAGGTGTGATCAAGCAAAAGCGAGATGGTAGAATTGATTCTATCGCAGCTAAGATTATATTGGAGCGCTGGCTTACTTATGTATAGGTGATATAGAGTATAATGTAGCAGATAGAGGTAAGATATCTGGGATGTGGGATACACGGAAACAGGAGGTATCAGCTTACATGAAACACATACTTTTGCTCTTTCATATTGTTTTTTTATCACTCTGTGCTGTGGCTGAGACTCCGCAAACAAATCCCCTCGAACTCTTCAGCAGTAAACAGCCGCACCAAGATGCCATATCTGTCATGCCAGCAAAGCAGCATACCCAGACAACTGTTGTAGCGCAGGAAAGTTACCGGAATACTTCTGCCAAAGATACCAACATTACAGCAATCAAGCGTACACATCCATCTCACAAACCAGATCCGTTAGCTATCTTGAGAGGTGAGCCACAGGGTGACAATAGCTATTCTCAGGAACCTTCTGCGGATGCCAAAGACGCAAATGATTCGCTGGGTAGCAAAATATATCACTTCTTTTTTGGCGAAGGAGAAGAAAATGCAACACAGGAGGAGAATATCACGCTTCCAAGCGAGACAAACCAGACATTTCCCATCATTAAGCTGCAGGGTAAAAAAATTATTTACCTGACATTTGATGACGGCCCTGTCTCAGGTACAGCTAATCTTCTTGATGTCCTGCAGAAAGCACATGTCAAAGCAACGATGTTTATGGTAGGAAGACAGATAGATGCAGATCCCAAACTATTCCATAGAGCAGAAACCATACCCGATATCTTGGTAGCAAACCATACCTATACGCATGCCAATGGACACTACAAACAGTTTTATAGCCACAAGCAGACAGTGCTTGATGATATTGCCAAAACGCAAGAGCTGATAGGGGAACCGCATGATCTCCGTTTGGCTGGAAGAAATGTATGGAGACTACCGGGAGTACAAAAGAATGATAAGGCATTAGGGGAAGAGGAAGTGATGATAGAGGTGCCGGTCTATGATGCCCTGGAGAAAGAGGGATATCAGATATTTGGTTGGGATATTGAATGGAGATTTGACCATCGTACGCATTTGCCACGCTACGGTGCAGAAGAGCTGGCCTATAGGGTAGCATTGAGATATACTCATCATACTACCAAAAAAGAGAAGATCATTATGTTGGCACATGACTATATGTTCCGTGACCAGAATGGGAGCCAAAAGCTAAGCAGGTTTATTACGATCATGAAGCAGAGGGGCTGGAGATTCGAATCTATAGAGACCTATTAAGTTATTGACATATATAAAGTTCTGCGGCAAGCTAGATTGGTATGGGTTTATATGGTAAGGAGAAAGGCATCCGGCAGAATCATTTCCCGAATATCATCCAGGTTTCTGAGTGCCTTTGACTTGCTGAAGTATGGCCCTATCAACACTTTTTTGAGGCGGGCTATCTGAATGATCTTGTACTGATATCCGTTACTCTGAATTTGCTGGAGCAATCCCTGATTTGGAGTCTGAGTGAAGGAGCCTACCTGAATATAGTGTTTGCCTTGTGAGGACAGGGAATGTGCTGGTGATGTCTGTATGGTCTGCTCCTCCATAGCAAGAGGGGTAACCACAGTATCAGAAGTTGATTTGGCAAGCTTATAGGGGCGGGACAGGGCCGTAGAGGGAAAGGGTGTAGGTGATACAGGTATGGCCTGAGGATCACTGGGGAGATAGCGTCTGCAAGTTACTATCCTGGAGCGATAGTAACTGCTGTTGAGGTCACTGATAATGACCCCCTCCTTGCTGCTGCTTGCATGCTGAAACTTGCCATCTCCCACATAGATACCTACATGTGTGATCTTGTCTGATCGGTGTTTACTGGTGTTAAAAAAAATAAGGTCACCATAAACCAGAGCGTCTTTTGTGACTTTGGTGCCTACTTTTGCCTGCTCTCTGGCGACACGGGGGATTGTCATGTTCATGCGGCCATAGCTATAGTAGGTCAATCCCGAGCAGTCGAAAGCCTTGGGCCCCTCTTCTGCCCAGACATATTCTGTACCAAGTTTCTCTTTGAGGGTACGGGAAAGTGCGTCTTTGGAAGGTTTTTTATATTTTACTTTGGGTTTATGGACAGTATAGTCATATTTGGGAGCACAGCCACTCAAGGAGAGAAGGATGAACGATAACAAAAGGAGAAAAAATGACTTCATAAAAACTCCTCCAAGTAGCTATTTCATATTATATGATATGAATCTTTAAAAAGAGTTTAATCATATATACAGTACTACATGCTTACTACACAAACACATGTTATGATGAGGCATATTAACCAAAGGATTTCTCATGAAAAAAATATATATAGCTGTTATGATTTTACTCTCATCGTGGATGCTTTCAGCCAGTGGACTGATCATAAAGAATGCTGTATCTGGTGTGGACGAGACTGTACAGAAGATTGAAAGCATTATCGCTTCGAAAGAGGGGTTGCAACTTTTTAGTATCATTGACCATAGGGCTGCTGCCGACAAGGTAGGCATGCAACTGTCTGCAACCAAAGTGGTACTTTTCGGTAATCCAAAAATGGGGACAAAGTTTATGCAGAAAGACCATCTGACGGCGCTTGATCTTCCTTTGAAGATACTGGTGTATTCACAGAGTGGTACCACAAAGATTGTCTACCGTGATCCCAAAGTATGGAGTAAGGGCTTTGATCTTGAACACTTCAAACTTCTTGATAAGATGGGAAAAGCCTTGGACAAGATTACCAGCAAAGCTTCAAAATAGCCTGTTTTTCAAACCCAAGATGTGGGTGGTATTACACTATCAACATCGCATCTCCATAGGAGAAAAAGCGATACCCCTTTCCGATAGCCTCTCTGTAGAGCTCCAGTGCCTTCTCTCTCCCGATAAAAGCGGAGGTGAGCATGATGAGGGTACTTTTGGGGAGGTGAAAGTTTGTGAGGAGGTGGGTCACTCTGACTGGGGGATTACTGGGGTTCAGGAAGAGGTCACATTCCCCGTTGGTTTTGCCAGTTCTGGCGTAGTATTCTACGGTACGGGTAACAGTAGTACCGATAGCAAGAATGGGCTTGGGTGTGTCCAGAAATCTGGCAGACGCTGCGGGGATATGGAAATACTCCGAATGCATGGGATGATCAAGTATCTGCTTGGACTCTACAGGCTTGAAAGTGCCAGCACCCACATGTAGCGTCAGGGTGTGGGTCTGGTGGCGCTGCTTCAGCGCCTCAAAAAGCTCTGGAGTGAAGTGCAGAGAGGCGGTAGGTGCTGCTACGGCACCTGCTTCACGGGCAAAGAGGGTCTGATAGTCTCTCTCGTCCTCTTGGTTGTCCGCTCTGTGAATATAGGGAGGTAGCGGGATATGTCCTATCTCGTCTAGTATCTGCACCAGTGTCTCAAAGAGAATGGGCTTCTCTTGTTGCTGAAATACCACTGTTCGTGAGCCATCGTCATGCAAGGCGGTGACAGTAGCCGTAAGATTTTGATCAAAATGCAGAAGAGTGCCGACCTTGACTCTGCCGCGGATCATAACTTGGTAGCTGTTTGTGCCGAGAGGTTTGTTGAGCAGCAGCTCCACCTTTCCGCCACTGACTTTGGTGCCAAAAAGTCTGGCTTTGATTACTCTGGTGTCGTTGAGAAAAATATCGCAATCTGGAGGAAGAAAATCCAGTAGATACTGAAAAGTCGTATGGGCAACTGTGTCACTTTTGCGATCATAGACCAGTAGTCTGGCATGGTCTCTGGGATGGATGGGGTGTGAGGCTATGAGATTTTCGGGCAGATGGTAGTCATAGCTTTGGGTGAGAAGATCAGGTGTCATGAGCTAAGATTTTTGAAGTTGGCAGCCTCTTTCCCGCCCGATACCTCGCTCTCTTCTTCCTCCTCTGCTTTGTGAGGATTGATCAGTTTCAGCAGTAGAATAGAAGTCCCATAGAGAAGGATCAGTGGTGCCGCCATCAGCATCTGCGTCAGTACATCCGGAGGTGTCAACAGCGCAGCAAGAACAAAGATGATCACAATAGCGTACTTGAAAAATCCTATCAGCGTACGGTCTGTGACCAATCCAATGATACCTAAAAATGAGGCAACCACAGGCAGCTCAAATGCCACACCAAATCCCAACAGAATCTTGGTAAAAAATCCAACATAATCTTCAATGTTGATCAGGGGTGTATAGAGAAAAGAGCCAAAGGTGATCAGAAACTGGAAGCCAAAGGGGGTTACCACATAGTAGGCAAACAGTACGCCGACTAGAAACATACCTGTACCACCAAAGACAAAGGGGAGTACCAGCTTCTTCTCATTGTCATAGAGTCCCGGAGCGATAAAAAGCCACAGCTGCCAGAGGATCATCGGCAGGGCAAAAATGATTGCTGCAAAGATCGAGACCTTGAGCGCGACAAAAAAAGCACCCCCAACTTGATGGGTAGTGATCTTGCCCTCAAAACTCTTGGTAGTGATCCGCTTATCAAGCCGCTTAAGCTCCTGTGTGAGTGCCCCAATCGCCTGAGAGGCAGAGATGAGGAGGGGGGCCATTTTTGGGTCAGCCTCTTTGGCTGCTTCTTCCAGATTGCGTTGTGCCTCTTGGGAAAGTTCACTGGGGTCTTTTACTGGTGCCTCTTTGGCCTGCATATGAGTGCTGGCATTCTTTTCGAGTGTGATTTTCCACTCTGTTTTGTTTTGAGATTCAATGATACTGCCAACCTGTGTCAGGGCATCATTGAGAGGCTTGGTCACCCATGTAAGTATGGTATTGTGAAAGGTAAAAGCAGCAGCGAACATGACGAAAACAGCCAGGATAGAGAGGGAGAGTCGCTTACGGAGCTCTGCCAGGTGAGGACGCATACTGTCAAACATCAGCTGTTATCCTCAGAGGCATCTTTTTTCTTTTTTTTGGATTTGGATTTCTTTTTACCTATTGTATTTTCGGGCTTCTTTTCTATCTCTTCAGGTTGTATCTGGCTGTGCTTGTAGCTTTCATCTACTTTTTTCTCTTCAAGGTCAGAGAGTGCTTCATTGAGATCGTCGATAGGGTTAGAGAGTGAGTTTTTGAAGCCAGAGATATCGTTGTCGAGTGTTCTTTTGTAAGAGAGTGCTTCCTCTTTGAGCTCATTGATATGTATCTCCTGCTCAAAGGTAGATTTGGCTTCCGAGACGGTTTTTTTGAAGCTGTTGAAAAATTTGGCGATCTGTACCATGGCTTCAGGGAGCTTGTCGGGCCCCAAGAAGATGATAGCGATAACAGCGACAAAGAGGATCTCGGTAAAACCCATTCCAAACATGAGGCAGCCTTGTTTTTAGTTGGTGTATTTTATCGAATTATTCTAAAAGGTAGTGTGAAAGGCAAGGATTAGCACTGTCTGGGTACGATGATATCCTTATCGTTAAGTGCGAATAGGATATCATGGACTACTAAAGCGATGAATGATGTTTAACTCAAAGATATTCTTGAAAGCAATGCTCATTGTTGCGAGTGTCATTATCACCTATACTATAGCTATATCCATGTTTGCAATTCCCAAAATCGGTGAGAGTATTCAGACATTGGAAGAAAAAAATGCAAAAGAGATTTTAAATAAAGTGGTTCTGATCACTGAAAATGTCTCCAGCGATCTCAATAGTTTCAAAGAGAGGTCTCTACAGCGGCATAAAAACGAACTGAAAAATCTTACAGATACAGCATGGTCCATCATACAGATGAAATACGAACAGTCCAAACCAGAAAATTTACATACTGTATTGAAGAAGCGTGGTGAGATGTTCAAAAAAAACCTTACCAATTTTTATCATAACAACAGAGGTAAACTGAGTCAGGAAGCACTCAAAAAAGCCATTAAAAACTATACCAAAATCTATAGACATGATAGTTTGGAAACAGGTTATTTCTGGATCAATGACTTTCATGCAAACATGATCATGCATCCCATACAAACCTATCTGGATGGGAAAAATCTTATGGAATACAAGGATCCAAAAGGTGTCTACCTTTTTAAAGGTTTTGTAAAAATATGTCAAAAAAAAGGTGCCGGTATCGTAAAGTACCAATGGGAAAATCCGAATTCAAAACGCATTGAGGACAAGATAAGTTATGTCTTTACTTTTGAACCTTTTCATTGGATATTTGGTACAGGAGAGTACTATAGCGTACTAAAAAACAAATTTCTGAATGAAGTAATTGATCTAGTCAGCAAGCTAAGATACAATAAAAACAACTATTTTTATATTACCAACTATGACAATGTATTGATTTCCCACCCCTATCTGCAAGGACAGGATCTTTCAGAGGTAAAAGACATCAAAGGTAACTATATCATTCCTCCGCTGATCAAGATCGCACGGGAAAAAGGAGAAGGATTTCACCGTTACTGGTGGAAAAAAAACAGTGAAGACAATACACCCTATGAAAAACTCACCTATGCAAAAGATTTTCCTGACTGGAAGATGGTGATAGGAACAGGGGTATATATTGATGATATCGAAAAGGAGGTTGCCAAGCGAAAAAAAGAGTTGATGACACAGCTTCAGGAGATCATCAAGACGACAAAAATCGGAAAAACAGGCTATCTCTATATCTTTGATGCTCAGGGAAATATGCTCATACACCCAAACAGCAATATCAATGGAAAAAACTTCTCAAAACTAAAAAATCCTTCGAAAAACACCTATATCTTTGATGATCTGGTTAAGGCGGAAAAAGGGTCAAAAGAATTGTTTTACAAATGGGACAAACCTACAGATAAAGGCAACTATATTTACAACAAGGTCTCATGGATAGAGTATCTACCCGAGTTGAAGTGGTATATTGTCTCTTCTGCATATGTAGATGAGTTCAAGACCTCCTCTAATGAGGTAAGACATTTCGTTTTGTTGTTAGCACTTATTATTTTTATTGTATCTGCCCTTTACAGTTTTATATTTTTAAGAAGCCTTCTTAGTCCTATATCAGATCTATCTGCATTGGCATTGAAGATTACGGATGGGGACTATAGCATGAGGAGTCATCTCAAAAGAGAGGATGAAATAGGTCTTTTATCCAACGAATTCAATAAGATGCTTGAAACCATTGAAGACAATATTGAAAACTTGGATAAAAATGTTCAAGAGAAGACAAAAGAGCTGGAAGTTGCCAAGAATAAAGCAGAAGAGAGTACCAGGTCAAAATCAGAATTCTTGGCAAATATGTCCCATGAAATAAGAACACCAATGAACGGAATTATCGGAATGTCACATTTGGTTTTACAGACAAAGCTGAATAGTAAACAGAGGGACTACGTTGAGAAAATAGATAGGAGTGCAAAATCACTTTTGGGTATCATTAATGATATTCTGGATTTTTCTAAAATAGAAGCAGGAAAACTTACCATAGAAAAGATAGATTTTGATCTCTTTCATCTCTGCGAAAGTGTCGTGAATCTACTTGAATTTAAAGCGGAAGAGAAGGCATTGCCTGTAGCCATAGTGTATGATAAGAAGCTGGGAAGATATTTTTATGGTGATAGTTTAAGAATCAGTCAGGTGCTTATCAATCTATTGACCAATGCCATCAAATTTACAGAGGAAGGTGAGGTGAGGCTCATCGTCAAGCCATCAGGGAAAAATAGAGTACGCTTTGAGGTTAGGGATACAGGCATCGGACTCACTGCAGCACAGCAGAAAAAGCTTTTTCAGTCATTCTCTCAGGCTGATGGCAGTACCACACGCAAATACGGCGGTACAGGACTTGGTCTTATCATTTCCAAGCAACTGGTGACACTCATGAATGGAAAGATATGGATGAAAAGTGTACAGGGTGCAGGCAGTAGCTTTATTTTTGAGATTGTACTTGCTTCGAGAAAGTCACCTGAGCAGAAGGATAATGAGAGGACGACACTGGTAGAGAGAAAGAGCTCAACTATTTCAAAGCGTGTCACTACCGGTACTCCGGAGAAAAACAGTAAAGAGAAAGATCTGACAGGTAAAGTGGAGAGTGACAAAGTCTATGGACTTTTTGAACAATTAAAAGAGGTTCTGGGTACTCAAAAACCAAAGCAGTGTCATGAAGTTATTACGATACTTGAACAGGAGAATTTGTCAGAGGCAGACAGCACATTGGTGGAGATGGTCAAAAAACATATACAAAAATACAGATTCAAAGAAGCGCTGAAGCTTCTGGAGGAGAAGTAGATGAAAAACAGGTTTACTATTCTTATTGTGGATGATACCGAGACCAACGTGGATATATTGGTAGAGTTGCTAAGCGATATCTATGAGATTGTTGTGGCACTGGATGGAGAGAGTGCCTTGGAGATTCTGAATGATCAGGCCATTGATCTGATACTGTTGGATATTATGATGCCGAAAATGGATGGCTATGAAGTGTGTAAAAGTGCAAAACAGAAACCAAACAGCAAAGATATTCCCATTATTTTTATTACCGCAAAAATAGATGAAAACTCCATAGAAAAAGCCTATGATACAGGTGGTGTTGACTATGTCACCAAACCCTTCAAGCCCAAAGAACTGTTTGCCCGTATTAAAACACAACTACACTTACGAGAGTTAATTAGAGAGCTGGAAGCATCCCGTAAAACACTCAAGCGCCTATCAGAGCTAGATCCCATGACAAATCTCTGCAACAGACGCTATTTCACCCATGTGTCCAAAAATGTTTTGGCGCTTGCCAGAAGAGATAGGAGCGATCTCTCTCTCATTATGCTGGATATTGACAAGTTTAAACGGATCAATGATACCTATGGGCATAAAATGGGAGATGATGTCCTTGTAGCATTTGCTGCCATCCTAATGAAAATGATACGCAAAAGTGATTATGCCTGCAGATTTGGAGGTGAAGAGTTCATTGTGATGCTTCCGGAAACACCCTTGGATGGAGCAATCGAAATAGCTGAAAAAATCAGAAAATCCATAGAGAAACTTTCACTCAAGACTGAGGACCGTCAAAATGTAATGATTACTGTAAGCCTGGGGGTAACCAGTGTGGATCTTCTCAATGATCATCATATTGAATTGGCAATCCAAAGAGCGGACGAGGCGCTCTATCGAGCCAAAAAAGAAGGAAGAAACCAGGTGGTTGTCCTACCTGCGGATGGAGAAAGAAGAGACGCTGCCGTCACTCCAGAATAAACAGCGCCAGTTCATCACTGAGAAAATAGTTCTGGTTGTAGCAGCGATTGTCTCTTTTTTGGAGCTTGCCTTCTCTGACAAGCAGTGCCACCCTTTCCTGCATCGCTTTTGATAGGGAAGCCATTTCTATACCGATACTACTGCGGAGTCCCAGAAATAACTTTTCTGTCAGCAGTTCTTCTGTCGTAAGTTTCTCCTCTGTGCACAAAAATGGCTCTGCAATATAGCGATCAATATCAGTGGCAGGATAGTATCTGGTATCTCCAAGAAACCCAACGGCTCCGGCTCCGACCCCTATATAGTTTTTGAGCTCCCAGTAGCCTTTGTTGTGCTTACTCTGGTGCTGCCCGAAATTGGAGATTTCATATTGGGCAAATCCTCGCTTTTGAATCTCATCTGCTACAAAAAAGGCCAGTGTGTCATTTTCCTGTCTGGCTTCGGGCGTAGCGCTAAAATGTGTACCGTTCTCAATAGTCAGCTCATAGGCAGAGATATGGTCGATAGGCAGTGCAAAAGCCTCTGCGATATCACTTTCAAGCAAGGATGTCGTATCTCCCCGATAGTTGTAGATAAGATCCAGGGAGAGATGTGTAAAGCCCAGTTTGTCTGCTGTCCTGATCGCCTCTCTGGCCTGTTCTGGAGAGTGGGCACGATTGAGGGCTCTGAGCTTGGCACTGTCAAAGCTCTGCACACCGAAACTGATCCGGTTGACACCTAGCGCTCTCATGCCCTTCAGCCATGATTTCGTGGCAGAGTTTGGGTTGGCCTCGGTGGTGATCTCAGCTCCTTCCTGGAGGTAAGGAGACAGAAGCTCAAAAAGAGGACGATAGAGGTCGGGTGTGACTGTAGAAGGTGTGCCCCCTCCGATAAAGAGAGTTTCAATACTTTTCTCCTGTGCCGAAAAGCGCTCGAGTTCAAAGGTGAGCTGCCTGGTGAGTGCCTCCATATAATACCTGCGTGTATCAAATTTGTCTACATAGGAATTAAAACTGCAGTAATGGCATTTGGAGTCGCAATATGGGATATGAAGGTAGAGGAGCATTTTGCACTCTTTTTATGGGTTTTCAAACACTTGTAATCGCTTTTGAGATACAATCATAACAGAAATAATTTAAATTTATAAGTGAGAGATTATGCAAAAATATACGGACTATCGTCCCAATGTTGCAGCGATCATACTCTCATCAGAATATCCGAAAAAGTGTGAATTTATGCTTTCTCGTCGTAATGGAATGAAGCGGGGATGGCAGTTTCCCCAGGGGGGCATCGATGAAGGTGAATCTACAGTTGAGGCACTGATGCGTGAGCTCAAAGAAGAGATAGGCACCAATGAGGTAGAGATACTTGGTGAGTATCCTGAATGGATCACCTATGATTTCCCGAAGTCATCCAAAGACAAGCGCTATCCCTATAGAGGACAGACGCAGAAGTATTATTTGGTACGCTTGAGAGAGAGTGCCAGGATTGACC
This sequence comes from Campylobacteraceae bacterium, assembly GCA_027079365.1. Taxonomy (GTDB): domain Bacteria; phylum Campylobacterota; class Campylobacteria; order Campylobacterales; family Sulfurovaceae; genus JAAXPZ01. The sequence continues at coordinate 18,292 of JALWVW010000352.1, forward strand.
TGTTCGCACATGAGATACCGGAATTTGAAGAGTATAGATTTGTAGGATTTGAGGAGCTGTTCAAACGGGCGACTTTTCTGAAGCGAAGAGCCTACCGAAGAGTGATAGCCTATTTTAAAAAAGAAGGAATATTGTAGATGTTGATCGTGCAGAAGTACGGCGGTACCAGTGTTGGTGGTCTGGATCGTATAGAAAATGTTGCCAACAGAGTGGCAAAGGCAAAATTTAAAGGCAATGATGTCGTAGTGGTAGTCTCGGCTATGAGTGGCGAGACCAACAAGCTGATAGAGTATGCCCATCATTTTTCGAAAAACCCCTCCAAGAGAGAGATGGATATTCTGTTGAGTTCCGGTGAGCGTGTGACTGCTTCTTTGCTGGCAATTGCTTTGCAGGAGATGGGTATCGGTGCAGTAGCGATGACGGGCAGACAGGCGGGGATACAGACCAACAGTATCCATACCTATGCCAGGATAGAATCAATCAACACTGAGGCGATGAAGACAGAGATTTCCAAGGGAAATATCATTATCATTGCTGGATTTCAGGGGATCAACAAAGAAGGCAGCGTCACCACGCTTGGGCGCGGTGGAAGTGACCTGAGTGCGGTAGCGATCGCAGGGGCACTGGAAGCAGATGCCTGTGAGATCTATTCAGATGTGGATGGTGTCTATACGACAGACCCACGCATTGAGCCCAAGGCAAAAAAACTGGATTTTATTTCCTATGAGGAGATGCTGGAACTTTCCAGTCTTGGCGCCAAGGTACTACAGAGCAGATCTGTGGAGCTTGCCAAGAAAATGGGTGTCAAGATCGTGGCAAAAAGCAGTTTTAATGACAACGAAGGTACAACGATAGCAGAGGAGAATGAGGTGATGGAAGAGGTATTGGTAAGTGGTATAGCACTGGATAAAAATCAGGCAAGGGTCTCTCTGCGGGAGGTCTCCGACAGGCCGGGTGTGGCAGCAGAGGTCTTTACAAAGCTTGCCGAAGCGCAGATCAATGTGGATATGATCATCCAAAATGCCAGCACAGACGGTACGACAAATCTGGGCTTTACTGTGCCCCAGAGTGAGCTGGAAAGTGCCAGAGAGCTGATCTCTGCGTTTAGTCACGACATCGGTAGCGTGGATTTTGATGAAAATATCTGCAAAGTCTCTGTCGTAGGTGTGGGCATGCGGTCTCATTCGGGTATCGCATCTTCTGCGTTCTCTGCTATGGCGGAAGCAAGCATCAATATTGAGATGATCTCTACTTCAGAGATCAAAGTTTCCATGATCGTAGATGAGAAGTTTGGTGAGTTGGCAGTCCGGGTACTGCACGAAGCGTATCAGTTGGACAGATAACGATGCAGGCACTGCTGAACTGGACGCTTGAGGCGATTCGTGAAGAGGGATCTGACTTTTCATGGATGGAGGAGCTAAGGTTTGACTGGACACCGCTGGTCAGAAGCGCGGTGACAAAGATCATCGAAGGGCAGACGCTACTGATCGTGACAGATGACAGACGGAAGTGGTTTTCTCAGTATATACGCAATGCGATCAATTGTCCGGAAAAGGGCAGACCATTTCTTCCTGTGTATGATATGCATGGTTGTTTTCCTAAACTACATGTCATACAGGACACCCAGGAGATAGAGTTGGTTGAGGATATGCTGGATATCTCGTTCCCCAGGGGGTATTTTCTGTGGTATATCGGTGACAGTGCCTATAATTATACGAAACTGGCATACCGGAGTGATGAGAATTTTCTCTGGGTGATGAATGACCAGGTACCCAACAGTTTTCCTCTGAGAGAGAGTGATCCCTCGTTGGATATCAAATTGATACAGCTTTATAAACTCTTCGATAAAACAATGGAAGCAGTACTCTATGGTGAGGTCGATACAGACGAATGAGACTGCAGAGCCAAATTATCATTACTGTCCACTTCGAAGAGACCATTGCCAAACTCCGCCAGCTTGCTCTGGAGGGTGAGCAATTTGTACCCATTGTCAGGGAGGGGAGTTTTTTGGTCGAGGATGTTAAGTCTGCCATTGAAAAAGCCTATCTCGCAAGCCAGGCGAAGACGATTATTATATTGGCTGCAGATCAGTTTAGCGAGGTGGTGCAGAACAGACTGCTCAAGGTCATAGAGGAGCCACCCCCCAACAAAGAATTTATCCTGCTCTTCCCCTCCAAAGCGATCATTCTACCTACGATTCGATCCCGTCTTCCGATTACTGTCATCAGTGAACTTTCTACTGGCTCAGCACTGAGCCTGGATATGCAGAGTTTGGATATTCGTGCAGTCTATGATTTTGTGCAGGAGCACGCACGCATCAATGCCTCGGGAGCAAAGCATCTACTGGAGCAGATAGGAACAGCGGCTATAAGCAGTCAAAAATACCAGATGGACGAGAAGACACTGGATATGATGCGAGGTGCCTTCAGAGTATTGGATCGGGGCTCACCTCCGGCATTTGTGCTGACAGGAGTATTGCTGAAGCTTTTGGCGCGTAAAAAGCGATAACTATACAGAGAAGGAGGAGACATGCAGCTTTACAGACTGGGTGAGATGACAGAGAAGAGAGTGGCGCTAAAGGCTCTTGGTGTGGAGCAAGGCGGTGTCTCTATCATCCATAAAAAGATGTCGCTCTACTACTTTATGATCAAGGATCTCCGTACGCCTGCTGCGAATATTCTCAAGCAGGATGCCCTGAGTATCGGGGCAGAGCTGGCAGTACCGAGTGGCGTGATCACCTGTGAAAAAGAGACATTTGACTGTCTGCTTATTGGCAACCAAAAGCAGATAGAGATACTCTCACGCAAGGAGCTCGCACAGCCCTTTGGCCTCAAGGCAGTGGCCGAAGCACTCTCTAGGCATCTCCAAGCCCCCCCTCCTGCATCAAACCCTCAAATCATGGGTGTAATTAATGCCAATGATGACAGTTTTTATGCCGGAAGCAGGTTTGTTGCATCCGAAGCACTGGAGCGCATTGAGAGGATGATAGAGGAAGGGGCAGACATCATCGATATTGGTGCCGTCTCCTCCCGCCCTGGTGCCAGTACCGTATCAGAATCAGAGGAATTGGCACGGATCAGACCGATCTGTGATGCGATACGAGCAAACAGACTTTACGAGAAGGTACAGTTCTCCATAGACAGCTACGCACCCAGTGTGGTAGCACTGGCACTGGAGAGTGGGTTTGGCATAATCAATGATATCACCGGAGCCAGAGACCCGAAGATCATTGCGTTGGCATGTAAATATGATGTGAGGCTCTGTATCATGCATATGCAGGGAGAGCCTCAGACGATGCAGGAGCAGCCCTACTATGAGGATGTGATAGTGGAGGTGAGTCAGTTTTTTGCAGAGCGTATCGCTGAGTGTGAGGGGCAGGGGCTGATGAGAGAGAAGATCATTCTGGATGTAGGGATAGGGTTTGGCAAGCGTCTGGAAGACAATACCTCACTGCTGAAAAATCTTAGCCATTTTCGTCAATTTGGCTGTGAGCTTCTCGTGGGAGCCAGCAGGAAGTCGATGATAGACCATATCATACCAACACCTGTGGAGAAGCGGCTCCCAGGTACTCTGGCGATCCATCTCAAGGCGATAGAGCAGGGGGCAGACATGATCCGCTGCCATGATGTGGCAGCACACCGCCAGGCAATCGAAGTATCAAAACATATTAAGTAATATTAGTGTAATACTATTTTTGATATAATCATTGGCAATGAATGAAGGAGTTATGCAATGAATGACCATAATTTAGATGACTTGATCATCGGTGACCCCACGCCAACTGGAAAAAGATCGAAAAGCCTCCTCGCCATAATTGCACTGGCAGTCATCATATTGCTCGTAGGTATTTTGTTGTCTAAAATGATTCTTGGGACTTCCGAAGAGGAGATCATCATTGCAGACAAGAATCAGACAGAGTTTGTAAGCCCCGAACTTATCCCCGTAGGCACCAAAGATCAAAAGAAAAATAGTGACCTGCAGCCTATCGCCACAGAGAAACTCCCCTCACCAACCAAGCCTCAAAAGCACCCTGCTAAAAAACAAGAAAAAAAGAAAAAGATCATTAAGGTCACAAAGAAGAAAGAGACGATACAGAAAACAGAACCAAAAAATACAGTACTTAAGAAAACGACACAAAAAAGGGAAGCTGCCAATAAGGAACTGAAGAAAACAAAGTCTAAGCCAAGCGCACTGTTTGCTGAAGGGAAGCCAGTGTATTATATTCAGATCGGTGCCTTCAATAGAGAGCCAAATGCAAAATTTTTAAAAAAGATAGAGGGTGCAGGATTGCATTATGTGATCAACAAGAATGAAAAAACAAGGCGTGTCAGAGTCGGTCCCTATGGCTCCTATGCCGAAGCCAAAGCAGCGCTGTCAGATGTCAATAGCTCCATGGGCATCATGGGCTTTGTGGTAAAACAGAAATAATGATACAGACGATACTTTTTGATCAGCTGACGCCTGTAGCACTTTACGGAGAGCTCAAGAAGATATTTCCAGGTGAGATCACAATGCTCTTTGAGAGTGTGGTCAATACCAGCGATGGCAACTTTAGTTTCATTGCTATCGGTGCCAGAGAGCAGATCAAGTACCAGGAGGGCCAAACCACCTATACGGATGCTGAGGGCAGGATGCAGTTGCTTGAGGAAGACCCTTTTACCTTTATGCAGTCTTACTATCAAGAGTTGGACAAAGCACGCTACAAAAAGATGGCGGAAGAGGCAGGGTTCGGCTATGTGGATGGCTTTATCGGATTTATAGCCTATGATATGGTCAAGGTCTTCGAGCCGACCCTGTGTGCCTCTATGGATGGGCTTGAGGATACGTTGAAAACCCCTGATCTGGATATGATCCGTCCCAAACTTCTGATTGGCTTTTCACACAAGAGTGCCACACTTACCATTATTGATCCGGATGATAAGTATGGAGAGATGGTGGCAGCGGTGGCTGCACTCTTGGAAAAGACTCATCTCCCTCTTGCTATTGAGCCAGTAATACTGGAGGGCAAGGGAGAGTTCGCACTTTCACAAGAGCGATTTGAGCAGATCGTACTGGAGGCGAAGGAGCATATCCGTGCAGGTGATGTGTTTCAGATGCTACCCTCCAACCGCTATACACAGAGAGGTAAGATTGATCCTCTGAGCTTCTACCGTGTACTTCGCTCCAAAAACCCCTCCCCTTATCTCTTCCTGCTGGAATTTGATGATTTTGCTATCTGTGGCTCCAGTCCCGAAGTGATGGTGCGCCTCACAGATGGGGAGATATTGCTTCGCCCCATCGCTGGTACCAGGAAGAGGGGCAGAACCAAGCAGCGCGACCATGAGCTAGAGCTGGAGATGCTCAATGATCCCAAGGAGTGTGCTGAGCATTTGATGCTGATCGACCTAGGACGTAATGATGTAGGAAGGGTAGCCAAGACTGGTACGGTGAGCGTACCGGAGATTATGCGGGTAGAGAAGTACTCTCATGTTATGCATATGGTTTCGGATGTAGTTGCTCAGATTGATGAGGACAAAGATATGTTTGATCTCTTCCGTGCGACCTTTACCGCAGGGACTATGACCGGTGCTCCCAAGATCAAAGCGATGGAGCTGATTGCCAAATTTGAAGGGCTCAAACGAGGCTTTTACTCCGGATCTGTGGGGTACTTCTCCTTTACGGGCGATATGGATTCGGCCATCGCTATTCGCACTTCTCTGATACAGCCGAACCGTATTATTTTGCAGGCAGGTGCCGGGATCGTAGCAGACTCTGTACCGGAGCTGGAATATATGGAAGTGCAAAACAAGCTCAATGCTCTGCTCTCCACACTCAGAGAGATGGAGAAGCGCTAGCCCATGCTCAAGCAGCACTTTGCCCTCTTTGGGAATCCCGTATCCCATTCCAAATCTCCACTGATGCACAACCTTGCCTTTAGAGCTCTGGATTTAGATGCCTGCTACGGACGGTATCTTTTGGAAGATGGCACACAGCTCAGAGAGAAGTTTCTCGTTCTAGGACTCAAAGGTGCCAACGTCACCGTACCACACAAAGAGTATGCCTACCGTGCCTGTGATCATCTCGATCCCTTTGCCCAAAAGGTAGGTGCGGTCAATACAATTGTCAAGCGTGAGGGAGAGCTCTACGGCTACAACACAGATGCACCGGGTTTCCTCCGCGCTATCAGCGAGTTTAAGAGCCGTAAAGTGCTGTTTCTGGGAGCTGGCGGCACGGCACAGGCGACAGCAGCTATTCTAGCAGAAGAGGGCTACGAGGTGACAATTCTCAATCGCAGTGCTGGCAGACTGGAGAAGTTCCGAGAGCAGGGCTTTACCTGCTACACATTTGAGACCTTCAAGACAGAAGTGTTTGGGCTGATCATCAATATGACCTCTGCCGGGCTCAAAGACGAGATGTTACCTGCCCCAGCAGAGATACTGGAAGCTGTCATACCACAGGCAAAAGCCTGTATCGATGTGATCTACGGCAAAAAAACCCCCTTCTTGAGGCTAGCTAAAAAGTACAATAAGCCAACAAAAGACGGTACAGATATGCTGTTGTATCAGGGGGCTATTGCCTTCGAGCATTTTACAGACGGCGAGTACTGTTTTGATGAGGTGTTGCCGGCCATGCAGAGAGCATTTGACTTCAATTAACCTATTCTGTTTATAATGGTATCATATTGGTGTAAGGGAGTGGCATGATAAAGATTTTGATGATAGAGGATGATCCGGAGTTTGCAGAGATCCTCAGTGAGTATCTGGCACAGTTTGATATGGATGTGACCAATTACGAAGACCCCTTTTTGGGACTCAGTGCCGGGGTGGAGAAGTATGATCTGATCATACTGGATCTAACACTGCCGGGAATGGATGGACTGGAAGCCTGCGAAGAGTTGGGGCGTAAATACAATATCCCTATCATCATCTCCTCGGCCAGATCAGATATCAGCGACAAGGTAGAGAGCCTGAGGCTAGGAGCAGATGACTATCTGCCAAAGCCCTATGACCCCAAAGAGCTGCATGCTCGTATCCTCTCTCTGCTACGCCGCTATAGCAAGGATAGCAAAAACAGTGAACCTCAAAGCGATTTTGTGACAAAGGGGGATACGATTTACTACAAGGGCAATGCCCTTCAACTGACGCCTGCTGAGTTTGAGATACTGACACAGCTGGTAGCCAAGCAGGGGATTGCACTTTCCAGAGAGCAGCTGATTAATGCCTCGACGACGATGAGCGACAGCGCCCAGAAAAGCCTGGATGTCATTATCTCCAAGATCAGAGCCAAACTGGGAAATCCAAAGATGATCCAGGCAGTCAGAGGAGTAGGGTACAAGCTGATATGATTCGTTTCAACTCACTTCGCACCAAGATCAACCTGATATTTTTTATTGCCTATATTTTTCTGATTCTTATTTTTGGATTTCTCTACAAGGGCAATGCCGAACGCTCATTAGAGGCGATTAAGATGCAGGAGCGTGCCAATATGCACTATCTCTATCTCTATTTTCTCAAATATGGCGATATCGACAAAGAGTATCTCAAATCTCAAAATATCTGTGTGGCCGATGAAAAGGTTGACCGTTTCAAGTTTGCCAAAGTACTGGATATGAATGGTACAAAAAAGCGCTTCCAGGTAGTCAATGTAGATCTCAAACGCTATATTCTAATCAACAACGATCGCTTTAATATCATTTTGGAGAATCGTAACAGACCCAAAGTGCCCTATGAGTTGTTGGTGGCATTTGTGGCTGCTACGCTCTTGATGTTTATACTCTATCTCTGGATGATCCGTTCTATTAAGCCACTCTCTGTGCTCAAAAATCAGATCATCAGGTTCTCAGATGGAAAACTGGACATCTCTTGCAAAAGTGACCAGAATGATGAGATTGCAGAGGTGGCCAATGCCTTTGACCATGCTGCGCAGAAGATCAGAGAGCTGCTGCATTCACGGCAGCTCCTATTGCGTGCGATCATGCATGAGCTCAAGACCCCGATAGCCAAGGGAAGGCTGGTTTCCGAAATGATAGCAGACAAAAAACAGCAACGACGGTTTCATACGATCTTTGAACGACTCAATCTGCTGATTGATGAGTTTGCCAAGGTGGAACAGATCGCCTCCAAGAATTTTGATGTGGTACTCAAGCCCTATAAGGTCAGCGATATACTGGATGCGAGTATCGATATGCTGATGCTGGAAGAGCCTGAGAAATATGTAAATCGGGTAGTCTCCAGAGACTATCTCGTAAAGGCAGACTTCGAGCTGCTGAGTCTGGCGATCAAAAATTTGCTGGACAATGGCATCAAGTATAGCAGCGACAAGAAGGTGCAGGTGGTGGTAAAAGATGAGAAGATGCGTATCACCAGCTATGGCAAGCCACTCAAAGAGTCGATGGAGGAGTACTATAAGCCATTCCATACTTCAAGTGGTGGCCTGGGTCTGGGACTCTATATCGTCAAGAGTATTCTTGATATCCATAAGCTCAAGCTTCAGTACCACTATGAAGAGGGTAGAAATGTCTTTACAATCTATCAGTCTATTGTAGTAAAATCGATGATCTCTACGGCCTGACAGCCCTTTTTGAGGTGTTTGTTGAGGCGGGCATCCTCTTCTGCCAGCTCTACCAGATCGGCAAAATCCTGCTTCTCTACGACAAAAGTATGAAGTGCTTTTTCTGTCTGAAGTATGATCTTCCCCTCTCCGTTATCTGAGGTCTCTAGGTTTCGGAGCCCTCTGGCAAATTCACTTTTAAGCAGCTTGACGATCTTTTCATTGGAGACCAGTTCCTTTATGGTGATCTCTTTGTAGGTGTCTTTGTCACAGATTACTGTGTAAGTGACCTCTATCTTTCCCTGCATTCCACTCTCCTGTGCTGACTTGGTTTATATATTGATTGCAGTGATTATATCATATTCTATTGAAAACGGATTTTGAATTTTGAAGGAAGAGTGCAAAACCAACATTGGATAGGATAGACATCAAATCCAGTGTTGGTTGCCTATGGCAGGGCTTATGAGCTAAGCATAAAAGCAAGCTCAAGTGCTTGATTAGCATTGAGTCTTGGGTCACACTGGGTATGATATTTGTCTCCCAGTGTATCTGCAGTAATGGGACTGGAAGCACTGCCGGTACATTCTGTGACATTATCACCAGTCATCTCTAGATGAATACCAGCCGCGATCGTACCTTCTGCTTCATGAATATCCATGAACTGCTTGACTTCAGAGAGAATATTGTCAAAATCTCTGGTCTTGAATCCTGTACTACTCTTCTCGACATTGCCATGCATCGGATCAATCGTCCAGACGACATGTTTTCCTGCATCTTTGACGGCTCTGAGCAGTGGCGGATAGAGGTTGCTGATATTATTGGCGCCCATTCTGACGATGAGGTTGAGTCTTCCCTCTTCATTCTCAGGATTGAGTGCTTCGATTAGGTTGATCAGTTCATTTGGCTGCATACTGGGGCCTACTTTGCAACCGATAGGATTTTTGATCCCACGGAAATATTCGATGTGTGCACCGGTAAGCTCTCTGGTTCTGTCTCCAATCCAGAGCATATGTGCAGAGCAGTTGTACCACTCTTCCGTGATACTGTCAGTGCGGGTCAGCGCCTCTTCGTAGTTGAGCAGTAGAGCTTCGTGGGAAGTATATACTGTAGTCTGTCTCAGTTGTAGGGTATTGTTGCTGGTGATGCCTGCTGCACCGAGGAAAGTCATGGCTTTGTCGATCTGACAGCTAAGTGTCTCGTACTTTTTCCCCAGTGGGTGGTCTTTGATGAAATCAAGATTCCATCGGTGCACTTCATTGAGGTCAGCCAGTCCGCCACGGGAAAAGGCACGAAGAAGGTTCATGGTCGCTGCGGATTGGTTGTAGGCTTTGAGCATCCGTTTGGGATCTGGTATGCGAGCTGTTTCGTCAAAAGCGATACCATTGATAATATCACCACGGTAACTGGGAAGCTTGATACCATCCAGTTCTTCAAAATCAGAAGATCTTGGTTTGGCAAACTGCCCGGCTACTCTGCCTATCTTGACTACTGGCTTGCCGCTGGAGTATGTCATGACGACAGACATCTGGAGTAGTAGCTTAAAGAGGTTTTTGATCGTATCGGCATTGAAGGCAGAAAAAGACTCTGCACAATCCCCTCCTTGGATGATAAATGCCTCTCCTCGGCCTGCTTGTGCCAACTGCTCTTTCAGGTCGCGGGCCTCTCCGGCGAAGATAAGAGGAGGATAGCTGCTCAGCTCCTCTTCCACTGCTTTGAGTGTCTCCTGATCCTGGTAAGTAGGTTGCTGTTTGATTGGAAAATTTCTCCAACTATTTGGACTCCAGCTCATCGTATAACTCCCTATGTATAAAGTGTGTGATTATAGCTTAAAAAGAATGAAATTAGTATAATGCCAAATTTGGAAGAAATTTAATTGACTTTTAAGTTATTCACAATGTGAAAAGGGTGTGAATAACTCATATTAATTAGTAAGTCCCTATTTTGCGGGCTTATAATCTGTAGTGATACATATTTTTAGATTTTTTCTATTTTTTGGCAACAAAAGTGACAAAGTTCGCCCACTGAAACAGTGTGTCAATCTGTGTGAACCCCGCTTTTTTGCACATCTGTATATTTTCCTCTATCGTAAAGGGAATCAGGACATTTTCCAATGCCTCTCTCTTCTGCGCGATCTCATAGGTGCTGTAGCCCTGTGCCTGCTTGTAGGCATAGTAGATATCGATCATCTGCTTGTCGAGGCGCTTGTCCTCGAAGACTATTTTCTCCGAAAAGATGAACATACCGTTATCGTTGAGGCTCTTATGGAGCCGTTTTATGAGCTCTATACGCTGTATGGGGCGGATGAATTGCAGCGTATAGTTGGCGACAATAATATCTTCATCGGCATAGGGGTACTCTAGCATATCAGCCAGTTCCAGCGCGATATCCGCACCAAATGCCTGACATTTTTGCCTGGCACGATCCAGCATGGCCTGAGAATTGTCTATGCCTTTGAGCTGCATGTTGCTGTCCATCCTGGTATTGAGCTCAAGTAAAAATTTAGCAGTAGAGGCACCCAGATCCAGTATCTTTTTTCCCTCTGTCTGCTCCGCCAGTATTAGGGATATGGTCAGGTCTCTGACTTCATCATAGAAGGGTATGGATCGGGCAAGCATATCATCAAAGACGGAAGCTACCGTCTGGTCAAAGGCAAACTTTTTTTCTATAGGGCGTGAAAATACCTCATCTTTGTTCATTTTTTTCCTTTAGGAATGCTTTTAGAATAGTACTGTATTCAGCGGTGTCTGCGATATCATTGTGATGGCTTCCCTTGATCTCATAGGTGCGTATCTGGTCTTTGGGAAATGTCTCTGCCAATATATAGGCATGTTTTTTTGGGACAACAGTGTCGTTCTCGGCGATGAGTATAATGGTATCAGCCTTGATCTGTGAAACTCTTCTGAGTGAATCATATTTGTCTTGGATCAATAGAGAAAGCGGAAAGATCGGATATCTGTCTCGGGCAACACTTTCGATACTATCATACGGTGTGATAAGCACCAGTTTGTCAGTAGGCCTTCGGGAGGCGACATAGCAGGCGACACCAGTACCGAGGCTCCTGCCAAACAGGGAGATATCCTGGTGTTTTGCTTTGATCGTATCGTAGATTAAGAGCGCATCGCTGAAGATGCCTGATTCTGTAGGTGTACCGCTGCTGCGTCCGTAGCCACGGTAATCAATCAGGTAGGTGCTGTAGTGCGGCAGTGCCTTGGCGAAGACCTCTGCCCCTGTAGCGACTGCTTCCCCGTTGCCTCCCCAGTAGAGCAGGGCATGGGACTCTCCGGGATTGGTGATAGTGATGTGGATATGCTCTTTTTCATTTTGTACGGTCATCTGTTCGTAGTCTGTCTCGACGGCCGGAGAGGGAAAATAGAGTAGGCTTCTCTGTTTGAGATAGAGCCATGCAGCAGCAGCGATATAGCATAGCAGCAGTACGATGAGTAGAATCAGCAGATATCTCATCTTAGGGTCTTTTGTGTATTTTGAATATCCTGTTCAATCTGTGTTTTGAGTGCAGGAAGTCCGTCAAATTTTCTATTTTGGCGGAGAAATGCTACAAACTCGATCCAGAGTGCACCCGTGACTATACCGATATCATGCCCTAGAATATGCGTCTCTATGGAAAATGCCCCATCTGTGCTGACCCGATGTCCGATAAAGCTGACAGACGGAAGCCAAGTGCCTGCTATCTGTGTGCGTGTGGCATAGACACCCTCAAGCGGAAGCTGGTACTGTTCGATATGGAGGTTGAGAGTGGGGACGAGTGTTTTGGCGCCCAGTCCTTGGCCCGGAATGATTGTGCCGTCTATGCGGTAGCGTCTGCCCAGTAGGGTATTGGCACTTGCGATATCGCCCTCCCTGAGCAGTGCTTTGATGGTTTTTGAGTGGATGGGGGTTCCCTCTATCGTAATCTCATTCATGATGACCACCTCACCGTCAAAAAGTGCTTTCAGGTGTGTAGCATCACCGCTTTTGTCTTTTCCGAAATGAAAATCATAGCCGATAATGATTTTGCTCAGGTGAGGGAAATCCTCTTTGAGCTTGGCGACAAATGCGGTGGGAGTCAATGCCCGTATCTTTTCAAAATGGTAAAAAGTAATAGGTTTGTCTGTGTAGAGGCTACGCTTGTATCCGGCAGTAAGGTACCCGCTGTTTCGCTCAATAGCCACGATCATCTCTGCCTGGGAGATTAGTTGCTGGTGTGCGAGGTGGAGTCCGTCAAAGGAGCCGATGGTGATAGATTGAATGGTATTGTGTAGTTTCACTGTCTGTCTGCTTTGCTAAAATTTAGAGGTTTTCCTTCGGCATTATAGCAGATTGAGATTTATTGAACGCATACAGATATTCGAGGTTTCCTTCTTTGCCTGCAAGATGCGAGGGTGCCTGATGTAGAAGCTGCCATCCTAGCTTCTCTGTTGCTGAGATAAAGTGTGCTTGCTTCTCTCTAATGGCTGCAGCGTCTGTGACCACACCTTTGCTGTCCCGCTTGGCTTCTCTGCCTACTTCAAACTGTGGCTTATAGAGGATGATGATGTCGGCACCTTCTTTTGCCAGTCTGTGGATATCGTCAATGATCTGTAGAATAGAGATGAAGGAGACATCACAGGTGATGAGGTCATAAGGTTCTGTAGGTTGAAATACCCGGATATCTGTCTCCTCGTGCAGGGAGAGCCTGGGGTCAGACCGAAGGCTGTGGTGAAGCTGGTCGGAACCTACATCCACACAGCTCAGTGAGGCAATAGGATGTTCCAAAAGAATCTGTGCAAATCCACCTGTACTCGATCCGATATCCAATATCCGCTTTTCCTCCATAGGCAGAGGGTAAGTGCCCAAAAATGCTTCTAATTTTCTGGCTGCACGGCTAACATAGAATTTGCTCTTAGCGATATCGATGTGACTTTTCTCCGATACTTTCTGTGCAGCTTTGGCAGCTTTGCCATCGACCGTGATCTCTCCTGCCTTGATTGCTTCGAGTGCACGGTTTCTACTTTCGAAAACCCCATGCACGACCAGATATTTGTCCAGTCTCACTTTGCCTCCAAAAGAGAAAAACGGTAGCTTATGTGTGCTTTGAGTGCCGTAGTGGTGAAGCTGCCGCTGCGGTTGCGCAGGTAGTCTGCTTCCAATCCTATCTCCCAGCTGTCATTGATCGCATAGCGTACCCCGGCACCTACAGAGCCGAAGAGTCCACCATCAATATTGACGCCACCGCCACCACCGACACCGCCAAGAACCTCTCCGTAAAGAGAGAAGCCGTAATAACGGTCACTCTGATAACCAAGTCCAAAAATCCCCTCAGCATAACCGCCTGCTTTGCCCTTGTACGCCCAGTAGCTCTGACCTGTGATATAGAAGTTTTCAGTGAGATACCAATCGATCGCAAAACCAAGAAGATCTACCCTATCTACGCCTTTGGGAGTTTTAAAAAGTTTCTCTCCGTCTAGATAGGATTTATTGAGCATCCTGAACTGCCAGTTGGAAGGGCTTGCATGGGCTGTATCATCTTGAGTGAGTGTGTCAAAAATAGTCGTTTGATAGTCCAGTGTCACTCCGTAAGTGGTCGCTGAGAAAGTGCCATCTACTGCTTTGATCACTCCACCAAATCCACTGAGTGTCAGATGCTTGCCAAGCTCCGTCTGCACTGTGCCCTGTGCCCGATAGACCAGACCGCCACCTGTATCCACTTTGCCTCCACCGCTGGCGCCTATAGCGACCTCTGCACCGAGCGTGAATGGCAGGTCAGCAAGTCGGTAGCGTGCACCAAGTCCGCCAAAGATCTCCATATAGCCGTCACTCTCGCCACCTCCGGCACCCGCTGCCTGAAAATAGCTGTAGAGATGGCTTCCCAATACTTTGTCAAATTTGATACCCGCCAGTGAGTAAGGCTTGGTGGGGGTGCCCCCGTCTGTATTCAGACTTCCGGAATCAGGTGTGTAGTGCTCTGTAAAAAAGGAGACCGTCACTGCTTCGCTGTCTGTCTGGACTGCCGTGCTGCGTAGTGGGGATTTTTTTCCAAAGTACTGCCCTTTGAGATAACTCCCTTCGGTAGGGAGTTCCAGGGAGAGGTAGGCCTGGGTACTCTGGATGTCACCGTTGGGGAAGGAGATATGGCTAACTCCCAGACCCAGTGACCATGCAGGTGTGTGGTATGCCAGCTGGGCATAGGGGCGCAGCATCAGCCCGCCTCCCTGTGGTGCGGAGCCACCACCTCCTGCACCGACAAAGAAACCGCTTTTGAGGTTTAGATGGTCACTGAGATCCACCTTGAGTCCTCCCTCAGCCCCTACAGTGAAAAATCCACCCCGTCTGCCGTCCACTGCCCCGTAGAGTCGTACGCCACCATAGCCATAGTCACCCACATCAAAGAGCATACCCAGTCCAATCAAGCCCATTTTTTCAGTACCGAGCAGTTCGATCTGCTCATAGGTCATACTGTAGTCAGCTTGATAGTGCTCTACAGGAGTCTCGTTACCGGCTATCAGAAGTGTTTGCAGTGTGAGTAGGGCGAGGAGTGCTTGTTTCATCTGTCAAATATCCTAAAGTGATCTACGATGTGGTATGCCCTGAGTACATCTTCCTCTTTGGCTCCGGCACCGACATTGTGGATGATGAGGGGTTCCCCATCGGCGTTGTACCTGTTTGAGCAGATACCGATATGATCGAGGTTGGAGCCAGGAAGCTTCCATACAACGATATCTCCAGGCCTGAAAGCCCCTTTGACACGGTAGCCTCTGGCTGCAAAGTAGGTTTGGATATTTTTGACCCGTCTGTGGTCGATATTGGGGTCGAGTCTGTCGGTATAGTAAAGCCCCTTGAAAAGCTTGGGGTGAGACTTTTTGTAGCTATAGATACGCTCTTGTAGGTCGATATCCAGTCCACGCAGGGCACGCACCACCACATCGGTGCAGACACCCTTGGAGAGAGGGACATCTCCACCAGGAAACTTGAGCTTAACATAGGTAGGATCATAGGTGAGGGTTTTGCCTACCTGTGCTCTAGCAGCGGCAAGGAATGTCTCTACTGCACCTCCAAAAAGTAGAGCAGAGAAAAGCAATGCTACAGCTAGGATCTTCTTCATTTTGTCTGTTTCTCCAACCTCTTTGCCTCAGCTTCGGCACTATCTATGCGCCAAAAGAAGAACTCTTCAGTGAGCGCACCGACTGCTTCCTCGAGTAGCTTCCCTTGTGGTGTGATAAAATAGCTGGTTGGGGTGACATAGGCTTTAGGGAAGTGGGTCTTGGCATCTTTGCTGCTGATATCCAGCTTGAGGGGGACAAAGTGCTTGAGTGCATTGTCGATGTACTTGGTCTCTAGTACCTCTTGCTTCATCTGCTCGCAGTAAGGACAGTCATCTGCTTCGATAAAAACGAAGATATTTTTATGTTCAGCCTCTGCTCTGGTGACAGCTTGGGCATAGGAGTGCTCCCACTTCAGTGGTGCAGAAAGTAGGGTGCTGAATGTGAGCAGTATCAGAAGCAGTGTTTTCATGGTTTCTCTTTGTGTGTTATTTTGTCGTGGCAGGTCTGTTTCTGAACTTGACGATATTTTTCTCTTTATCTACATGAAAGAGAAAGTCTCCCCAGACCATGGTCTGGTTGTACTCTTTGGATTTTGCTAGTTTGGAGAGAAATGCTGCTTCATCTACCTCTTTATAGTGAAAGAGACCGAAGACCTCTCGCTTTTTTGGCTCATGTGATTCTGAGATATCATAGGCAGAGGCTGGCAGTATCTCTGGGATCCATCCATTTATGGTCGCGTTCTGTTCTCGGGCGGTCTGGAGCGTGTCATATTTGTTGATCCCTACATTGATAGTAAGCATAGAGAAGAGTAGATAGATGATGGCAGCGATAGTGATGATGATAAGTATTGTTTTTTGCATAAGGGTATTTTACCATATTGGGTTGAAAGGTGCGGGTAGTTATGATTTTTTCAACATTTCCTGATACAGTGCTTCGACTTTATCTCGTGCCCATGGTGTCTTGCGCAAGAACTTCAAACACGATTTGATGCTTGGGTTACTATTGAAACAATTTATTCTTATGCGTCTATCTAGCTCATCCCACCCATAGTGTGCTTCTAACTCTTCTAAGATTTGTACCAGTTTGACCCCATGCATTGGGTTATTTTTATGTTCATTGTCATTCATGTTGTCATCATACCTCAAATTTGTCTAGTTTCATTAAAATCCATTCACTAAAAAATCTAAAGCATCGACGATTGTCGTTCGATGTTCCTCAATATTGATAACAAGCTCACCAAAAATTTCAGGTGACACGCTGGTTATTTCCATGGTTGACATCACAACATTCTTTCCCTCTAGTTCAAATACTGGTGTCAGATGAGCTATAGGCTTCAACAGCAGACTTAATGGTACCACCAGTCTGCTTCGTAATCTATGGTGGGTATTATGTTGTATATCTAAAAGATAGGGAAACTCATCTGCTGTTGAGATATCTGGGTTCCTATATACATCAAACTGTGCCACTAAAACCTCCTGTACTTATCGCCGAACAGACCCCTCTTTTCTACGCTTTCATTAAATGCATCTATCGCCTCTTTATTCTCCTCAAGCCATTGTTGCTCTTCTCTCTTTCTGACTACTTCAGCCAAATAGGCTTCAAAGTTTTTAGAGATATTGATTTTGTAAGCTTTTGCTTTTTGGAGTAAATCAGAGTTAATCGTCACATTGGTTGCTTTTTTTATGGCACTCTCATTATATATAGCAGACATGTGCATCCTTTATGTGGGTATAGTATGTGTATTATAGCATACTTTTCATCTCATTCTCAGTCAAAGTTACTACCCCCAAACTCTCAGCCTTAGTCAGCTTACTTCCTGCATCTTCCCCATAAATCACATAATCCGTCTTCTTAGACACAGAGCTGCTCACCTTTGCCCCAAGTTTTTCAAGCATCTCTTTGATGACCCCACGGCTGACAGACATCGTACCTGTCAGCACCACAGTTTTGCCTTTAAAAGGATTCTCTTTGGCTTCTATCTTCTCTTCCACTGTTGGTTTGACCACCTCAAACAATTTTAAAACAAAATCATGGTTCACCCTCATGAATTCCAACAGAGAGTTTGCCATCTCTTCGCCTATGCCGTCTATAGCAACAAGCTCTTCAAGGCTTGCATTGACAATACCCAGACCAAATTCAAGAGCCAACGCTTTACTGGCTACTTCACCGATGTGCTCTATGCCCATCGCATTGATGAGTCTGTGAAGAGGAGTACCTTTCGTATCTGCTATAGCTTGAAGCAGATTTTGGATACGCTTTTCTTTAAAGCCTTCCAAATGTTCCAGATCTTCTTTCTTCAGTGCATACAGATCCAGTACATCATGGATGAGTTTCTCCCTGACAAGCAGTTCAACGATCTTAGAGCCAAGCCCGTCTATGTTCATGCACCCTTTTTTGGCAAAATGGATGATGGAGTTGATCACTCTGTCGGGGCATTTGAGGTTTTGGCATTTGATGAGTGCTCCCTCATCGAGCAGTTCACTGCCGC
>JALWVW010000353.1 GCA_027079365.1 Campylobacteraceae bacterium
ATTTATTTCCTTCGTAGAAAGTTCTCTCGCCAGTGGTGAGAGTTTTTATATATTGTAGCAACTATCAATCAAATTTGATAAAAACATGTCATATTGTCATACTTTTGAATTTAAAGTACATCTTTAATACTTTCAAATCTCTTTTTCTTCCCCTCACATAAAGCCCCAAACTCCCCCAAACACTCCAAAACTAAAGCCAATTTTAAAAGCGACTCCAACGAAATCTGTCCAAATCGTTCAAAGCGTTTAAGCGACCCAAGGCTAACACCTGAACGAGAGGCAAGTTCGGGTTGGGTGTAGCCTAGGGCTTTTCTGCGTTGTTTAAATTTGGTTTTGAGGGTCTCCATCATCTCTGATGGGGTAGGAGGTAGAAAAGATAACATCTTGTTCCTTTTTGGGACTATGTAACTATATAGCTAAAATATTATCTGATAATCTTAATGTGTAAAATGGTTTTTTTGGGCCTTTCGGCGAAAGTGTGACTGTATGCATAGTACCCTGCGTGGTGGTGTGACCCAGTCTACGATTTTTCATTGGGATATTTGCAATCAAAGTAGGGCACCTCTAATAGACTTTAAGTTAAAATAAAGAGAAAATATCTCTTTTAATACCGAAGGACAACCATGGTAGTCGTGCCCATAGAGCTTACCTCTTCTGAACCTATACACTATGATATCACTATCGGCACTTTACCGAACTTGAAATTTGACAGAAAAGTGGCGATTATTACCAATCCTACTGTCTCAAGCCTACATCTTGAAAAGCTTCTGGAGAAGATTGATGCACCGCAGTGTGAAGTTGTCACTATCCCTGATGGTGAGACCTTCAAGACGCTTACTACGGTAGAGTCCATATTGACAGCACTGTTTGAAGCAAAATTTGATAGAAAATCACTCTTGATTGCATTAGGCGGCGGGGTGATTGGGGATATGACAGGATTTGCCGCCAGCCTTTATCAGCGGGGTATCGACTTTATCCAAGTTCCTACGACACTGCTGAGCCAGGTAGATGCCAGCGTAGGGGGTAAAACAGGGGTCAACACCGCATATGGCAAAAATCTTATCGGTGCCTTCTATCAACCAAAAGCAGTGTATATCGATCCCTATTTTCTCAGTACGCTGCCCGAGAGAGAGTTTGCTGCGGGCATCGCAGAGGTGGTCAAGATGGCAGTGATGTTTGATGATGATTTTCTGACATATCTGGAGATGAATGATCTGCGGCAGGAAGCAGTGATCAGAGAGATGATACGGCGCTCCGTGACACTCAAAGCCATGGTGGTCAATCAGGATGAAAAAGAAGCAGGCATCCGAGCGGTACTCAACTACGGTCATACTTTCGGACATGTGATAGAAAATGAAACCAATTATGCGACATACTTGCATGGCGAGGCAGTTGCGATCGGGATCGTCATGGCCAATGCGCTGGCAGTAGAACTGGGACTCCTGGAAGAGTCGGAGGCACATAGGGTGATGAATCTACTGCAAAACAATGGATTGCCGACGGCGTATGTGATCAGGGATATAAAGCACTTCTATGAGCACTTCTTTTTGGATAAAAAAAGCAACAGAGGAAAGATCAAGTTTGTTTTGCCAAATGGTGCACTGGGCACACATGTGATGAGAGATGATATTGAGGCGAGTACCGTCAAGGCAGTTTTGCAACGCTTTGGAGGAGGGGTATGAGTAGACATCTTTTTGTAGCACTCTTTCTCTTCTTTTCTGGCATGCTGAGTGTAGCGGACACCCAGTACGAATCTAATGCCTCTGTATCCTCACAGGGAGAACAGCATACATTGAGAGCAGCACTGCAAAAGATAGAATCCAAAGAGACAGAAGGGAATGTCTGGACCAAGATATACAGTAACTATCAAACCTATCAGAAGCTTAAAAGTAAGGAAGAGCGGCTCTTTAAAGAAAATTATCGGCTCAAAAGGCTCAAGCATCCTACAGCTGAGGAAGAGGAAGCTTACAAGAAGAATGGTATAGCACTACAGACACTCAAGGGAAAACTGGAACTCCTGAAAGAGTTTGAGCAAGATCCTTTCAAGCGGGTGATAGAGCCCCCACACATCGAAGATGCTCCGGAAGTAGGCAACCCTGTTGGCATACTGGGTGCGATCTCCTACAAGAAGAAGCTGACAGAGCAGCAAAAAAAGTATGAAGCAGCCTATCAGTCCCTGCTCAAGGAGGTGGAGATACTGAAAAGGAGGTATGCACTGCTGGAAAAGCTCTCGGCACTGCAGCCAGAGGATAGGCAGATCGCTGTGAAGAAACAGGCGCTTCGTGGGGAATTGGATACTTTTGGGCCGGTGTTGGAGATATTTGAGACCACCAAAGAGGTCTACAACAAAAAACTCGAAGAGGAAAAACTCAAACTGGATGCAGAAGTCGAGCAGGAGTATGAAAAGATGCTCAAAATCGCCGGTGTGATGTTCGTGTTTCTTCTGCTCTTTTTACTGATCAAATATCTGGTACATCGCTACATGATCAACAAGGACAGTTACTATACAGTCAACAAGGCAGCCAACTTTGTTTTTTTGACTATTTTGGTATTGGTACTCCTCTTTGCCTACATAGAGAATGTCAGCTATATGGTGACCGTGATTGGATTTGCCTCCGCAGGTATTGCTATTGCGATGAAGGACTGGTTCATGTCTCTGATGGGCTGGTGGGTGATTGTTATCGGCGGCAGTATCCATGTGGGTGACCGTGTCAAATTTGTGCGAAACGGTATGCAGTATGTGGGCGATATCGTGGATATCTCCCCACTGCGTATGACCATGCAGGAGGATGTCACACTCACCTCGTTTACGGATAATCGCCGTTCAGGACGGATCATTTTTATCCCCAACAACTATATCTTTACGGATATGGTGGCCAACTACTCCCACGCAGGACTCAAGACCGTGTGGGATGGGATAGACTTTGCTGTGACTTTTGATTCCAATGTTGCCAAGGCCGTCTCTATCGCCAAAGAGGTGACGAAAAAGTACTCCAAGGGATATACAGATATCACGCGAAAGCAGCTCAATAAGCTTAGAAGTCACTACCATATTAAAAATACCAATGTGGAGCCGCGCATCTTCTCGTTTATCGAGCCGCATGGTATGGTGATCTCCGCCTGGTACCTGACCAATGCCTATGCTACACTGACGCTGCGCAGCAAGATATCTATGGAGATCATCCAGCGTATCCAGGAGAGAGAGGATATTGAGATCGCCTATCCGACACAATCCCTCTTTGTCAATAACAGTATTCCTAGACCTGATCTTCCTCCTTTGGAAACCAAACCAAAAGAGACACATGAATCCTAAAAACAGA
>JALWVW010000354.1 GCA_027079365.1 Campylobacteraceae bacterium
GTCTGGATGATCTTTTGGTCTTTGAGCTCTGTCTGCATGTGTTCATGCTTGACCAGTTCGCTCTTTTTCCAGATACGGCTGTCGTAGATCTCTTCCAGACTTTGACTGCTGCTCTCAATGCGTGCCAGTCCTCTGCGCTCAAAGAATATCCACCATAGGGAGAGAAAGATACCATAAATAGAGGCATAAAAAGCCGTTCCTATCCCAGAGAGTAGCAGAGAGATCTCCCGATCCAGCTGCCCACTGTCAGAGACCGTAAAGTCGGGCATCGACAGTGCAATGGCAATAAAAGTACCCAAGATACCGAGCATGGGGAATACGGAGCTGGCAACCCGTGCAAAGTTGTCATCTCGGATTCCCTTGAAATAGGCCTCAATAAAATCCCGTACAGTAAGGGTGGATTTGGTCTTCCCCATGATCGTCAGAGCATTGGCTTTGAGTGCATCCTGAAGATGATCTTCCATCAGTGCAAAATTGTTGGAGATCTTACATGCCGAATAGCTGGCATTATGCTTGATAAAAAACAAGTATATAATAAAAATAAAACTGATTGTAATCAGCGTATGCATTTCCACTTTGAAAGGAAGATATCCCATGTACCCCAATACTAGTACGAGCACAAAAAGAAAAGGGACGATAAAGAGTGTCAAGAAGATACCCGCACATGAACCACCTGATTGATAACTGTTTCTATCCATCTTAAACCTTTATTTGAGAACACATTTAGAAAATTATAGCAAAATCTATATCACTTCAGACTTTTTGACTATAATTATGTACAATGAATTGAAAAAATAGACACAAGCTATGCGTTTGGTAGACTTTTTGTAACTGCTATTGCATACTATCAGAATAAAGGATCATACAGATGTTACCTAGATTTTTAACCAAAAAAAACAAAACCAAAAGTGGTAAGATAGAGACGCACCTTAGATGGTGGGTCTCTCTGATACTCTCTCTGGCACTGGCGATAGGTACTTGGAATCCAACAGAGCATCATTTCGTGGGATACATCAGCCACAGTGACCCTCTCTCCGGGTTTAAACCCTTTTTTATTCTTGTGATGCTGGCACTTTGGATCATGGCATTCAAAGCAATCCTTCAGAGTATCAAGATCTACGGCGCGATCATTGCAGTGGCGATCATCGCTGCTTTTGTCTATGGTCTCGCGCAAGCAGGCTGGCTGGACACCTCCAAGTGGAGTACCCTTGGCTGGATCGCTACACTGGGTATAGGGCTGATTATCTTTGTAGGCATGAATGCTTCAATCATCTGGAAAAAGATGACCGGTGTCTATACCACTGATGCCACGGATGAAGATTAATCTGTGCATCCATGCTACTTTCGATGCATACGATGCACCCTGCACAACGCTAGATATTGATAAGGCGGGGAAAAGATGAGACGACGGTATATTGCTGCATTGGCAGTGTTTGTCCCTGTGGTTTCTGTTGCTCTGCTTGAGCACTACTATCCACTCTCCTATGAGATACTTAGCGGCTACATGTTCGCTGTTGCACTGCTCTTTAAGTCTGCACTACTCTCCTTCTACTCGGCCTCTAAACTGAAAATTATTATATTTTTAAAAAGCCTAACATTCGTTCAGGGGGCGTACCTCCTGCTCAAGCGATGGTTTCTGGACAATGTATTTGCCCGCTGGCTCAAAAAAAATGTCACTGACCACATCAAGGTGGGATTCAATGAACTGGGCACCTACTACAAAGCACTGAATCTCAGAGCAAAGATAAAAAATATATTTATTCCACTCCTATTCTCACTCCTCTCAGGATGGGCTCTCTATACCACTGGTTACCTGGACAATCTACTGCTCTTTACCGAGATCAAGGTTGTAGTCATCGGGCTCTCCAAGACCATCCTTATGATGGGAACACAGCTTTTGGGTTTTGTGCTGAATTCATGGATCACCCCCATTCTGGAAGTATTTGCCCTCAGCTTCCTCTTCAGTTGGCTAGAGAAAGTTCTGGGCAAAGAGAACCCTGTGGTCAGACTCTTTACCTGGCTGGGAGCCCAGCTCAACAGAGTATTCTTTTTCTTTGCCGACATCAATAAGAGACATATAGACCCCTTGCTCAATGATCATGTCTCCAGGCAGAGCCAAAACTTGAGCAGTAAACTCTCAGAATATGTCAGAAATAAAAAAATCTCCTACGAGTACGAACAGTTTGAAAAGCTTGAAAACAGGATGCTCAGAGGCCACATCAATGCTTATCACTCCTTTAAAGGGATGGAGAAGATTCGTGACAAAAAAGAGCTCTATACCCTCATCAATAAGAAAACCGATGACAACTTGGATATCATAGGCTTCATTTCACGCAACAGCAAAGGAGAACTGCTCCCAGAAGCAGTAGAGGACTCCTTTTACCATGATATTTTCGTCTTGGAGGGGATTGCCAGTTCTCATAGACATGGAGTAAAAGAGGAGCAAGACAGAGATCCTGACCACAGTGATTTCTGGGTACTCAACACCAGTATGTACCCGGTTACACTTCATTCACATAGTGGGCATATTCCAAAACTCTCTATCGGTCCACATAGTCTTATACTGATCAAAACTGGGTATCCACAAGACTACAAAAGCGGAGACATCTACTTTGAGTACAGAGGCCGCACAGAAAGGCTCATAGTACTCGATACTCCCTGAGTACATCCGATATCAGGCTACCTCATTTGCCTTTTCATATGCAAACTATAGGCGGGTACCCCATATAACACTATGTCTAGTCACCCATCCCATGGCAGTGCCTCCATAGAAGTACTGTAAGCATTTCCAACAGATGATCAGATTGTCCACCGATCTCGCAGCATCCCCACGACGAACCAATGCCTCTGATACAGAGCAAGGATGATGATAATCCCTTGCCAGTCGTAGTCATGGGTGTCTGAATGAGGGTTGGTATAACGAAGAGAATAGCCTCTGAGTGTACCAAGTCCCTGCACAGGAAAGCCTCGCAGTCGCTTGTCCAGTTTTGTAACTTGGTTAATCAATCTCGGATTAAGGGAAAGATCATGGAGGTAGTGCCAGAGGTCTTTACGGATGAGGTCACCCCGGGCATAGGTGTACCCCCAGTCGATTTTTTGGTGGTTTTTCCAGTAGGTTTCGAATATCTTCCGAGTAAACAACTTGTCATCATTGCCTCCGAAGCGCACCATCTCTGAGAGGCGGATACCTTTGACAGGATGGATCAGAGAGAGGATAGTGGGGAGGTTTTTGTTTGAGAGGGCATTGATCATTTGGCTTGCCACACCATAAGCGGGATCGTGATAGGTTTTTCCAAGCGATTTGAGCCGTTGCTTTC
>JALWVW010000355.1 GCA_027079365.1 Campylobacteraceae bacterium
AGGGAAGCTTGATAAAAAAGGTCTCTATATCACTACAATAGGATATCCTGCAGGAGTACCAGGTTCCACCAATACGATTAAGATACTCAATGCCTCGGAGATCAAACATTACCTAAAATTGAGATAGGCTATGTTGCGAATATTACTATTTTTTAATATTAACTATGCTACAATGACCTATTATGGATAGGTAGGTCAAATATGAAAATGATAAAGCTACTCTCCATACTCTTGGTATGGAGTACCACACTTTTTGCGCAAAGTTATTTTTTGAGTCATGGTGATATCTGTAGAGAGGCGGCAGACCATTACTGCAGCAATGAAAAAGAGGTGGTCAAAAACCTTCAGGTGATGCTCGCTTCAGACAGATACCTGCATCGAAATATCTCTATGGATGGCATCTTAGGAGAGGATACGCTGGATGCGATTATTGCTTTTCAGAAATATTACAAGATTGACCCGGCTGATGGCTGGGTAGGCAGATCCACCAAGCAGAAGCTAGACAGTATCTACACACCCCATGCGTTTTCTTTCTCTAGACATGGCGATATCTGTGAAGAAGCAGAGGGCCAGGAGTGCCCCAATGAGTTCGAGACGGTACGAAACTTTCAGATTGTGATGAATTTTGACCGAAACATGAGTGTGGTGCTGGATATGGACGGACTCTGGGGCAAAAACACTATGGCGGCTGCAAACAAGATGCAGAAGATTTACCATATGATACAGGTAGATGGTTGGATCGGTAAAGGTTCCAAGCGCCTGCTTGACAAACTCTCCAGGAACCTACTCTTCCCAAAAGTGCCCAAAGCATATCAGCAGGTGACACGGGGGAAGATCGCTACGCGTATGCGAAATGTTGGTGCGAGCAGACATATCAGAACTGGAAGCTATGCAGCCTTTAAGAGGCGCAAAGGATACCCCAAAAGCTTTGCAGTGTACCGAAATGACAAGTTGTTGAAAAAGGCAGCCAGCAGACGGACGAAAATCGTGATCGATAAGAGCCAACAGCGCATCAAGCTCTTTGTTGGCAGTGAAGTGGCGATTGACTCTCCCTGCACTACAGGTGCCAGACGCAAGCTCGAACCCAACACTAGAAGGGTCTATAATAAAAGTACCCCCAGTGGAAACTTCCGTATTACTGAAAAGATTGCAGACAAACGCTCTACTATTTTCGGCAAACTCTACCGCAACGGAAAGATGGTTTGGCGTGGTGACAGACGCAAGTACCATGGCCCTAAAGCCAAGTATATTGGTGCTTCACTCAAAAACTGGATGCGTTTGACAAGCTCTGGTATCGGTATCCACGGTAGCAAATATGTCAAGCGTTATCCTGCGACCAATGGGTGTGTCCGTGTACCGTACAATGTGGTCAGTAAAATATTTAAACATACCAAAAAAGGTACACCGGTCAAGATCGTGCAGTAGCACACTGCATATACTTTGCTTTCTCTTCTGCGAGGATTCGGGAGATAGCCTCTTTTTGTGAATGGATACTTTGGCCAAGACGGAACTGCACCAAGGCTCTGAAGAGATTGTTTTTGGGATAGTGTATTTTAAAATAGATATTTCCGGCGAGATAGTCGCTAAAGAATCGCAGCCCTATCTCAAAAGTGATGGCGAATATGGCATCATAGATATAGGCATACTCCTGCTCGCTCATGAGTCCCTGGGCGTGTTCGAGATATCCTCTCCAGATGTATCTGAGCCTTTCTGTGTCGAAGCATACCTCCTCCCATGCCTGTGTCTCTTCTCCATGCCGGTTGCAGCTTGAGCGCATACAGTCTCCTATGTCATAATGAATGAGTCCTGGCTGCACCGTATCGAGATCAATGATGCTAATCGCACGGTCGTTTGCCCTACTGAACATGATATTGTTGATCTTGAGATCTCCATGGATGACACGGAGAGGGAGGATACCGTGCTTCTTGCCTGTTTCCAGCCGTACGGCCTCTTTTCTGTGCTTTTGGATAAAGCGGAGGGCATAGTCTGTCTCTTTGTCTGAGAGAGGTGTGTGCTGTGCCAGTATCTTGTCATAAGCCTGAAGGTATTGCGGTACGATATGAAATCCTTCCAGTGCATAGGCCAGAGTGCCATGAGGGATTTCTGCCATGAGGCTGTGGAAGAGCCCTACTGCTTTGCCCAATTCCAGTGCTTTGTCATGTGAATCCAGGATATCTACACTGTGCGCATCTTCGATGAAGCTGATCATTCTCCAGAAAGTGCCATCCGTGTGAATATAGTAGTTTTTCTTGGTTTTACTGGGAATAACCCTCTGTACTTTCCAGATTAATTTTCTGTTTTGGATGCACTGATTGAGGTGTTTTGTGGCTGTCTGCATATTGGACATGACGATTTCGGGGGAGGTGAAAATAGCAGTATTGACCCGTTGTAGTATATAGCGTGTCTTATCCGAAGCGACAGCGATATAGGTATCATTGACATTGCCGTTTCCGTGCGCTTTGATACTTGTGATCCGGGCAGTATCAAACTGGCTTGCGATAGCATAAAGAGGACTTTGCGTTTCTGCTTGCATCAGATTGTGGTTCCCATAGGGTAGGGCATATAGCCGACAAAGCCACTAATCTTCCACTTTCCTTCTATGCACTTCATTTTGTAGAGGGTCTGCCAGAGGATCGGCACAGTCTCTCCGTCTGTTTTTCGGATGGAGCCATTAAATTTTTTATGTAGCAGGGCAGTATCACCGATGATCTCTATATCGGCAAGTGTGGTGGCGCGAAAGAGTGCCTCTCTTGCGTCCTCCGCATAAGAAGCAGAGGCAAATGTTCTTGCCTGTTGTAGCCAGTCATCCCTGTAGGCATCCAGTGTAGGGTAGCTTAGTTTCCATCGGTCAGGATTGTCATGGCGCTGTGCATCAATGCCTATGAAATATGTCTCGATGAAGTCCTCCTTGCACAGTGACCAGTCCTCTGTCAGAAAAGCATCAATATCTACCCTGACCACCTTTTCCCATATCTCATATCTGTCTCTGTCTTCTGGGGAAAAGGGATTTGTGTCATAGCGCATAGAGATTCCTTTAGAGAATGGTTTTTTTGGTCTGGGCATCAAAAAGATGGCTTTTATCGACTTCGTAGGTCAGGAAGAGGGTATCCGCATTCTCAAATGGCTCTTTTCTGGAAAAAGCCGCACTGATCTCATTGTCTCCGATCGTACCGTAGAGGATATGCTCTGCACCGGTGTACTCATGGATGAGCACCTCCATTTTGAGCCCTTTTTCGGGACTTGAGAGGTGGATATCTCTTGGTCGAATCCCTAGGATCACCTCCTGCCCTTCGTGCAGTG
>JALWVW010000356.1 GCA_027079365.1 Campylobacteraceae bacterium
TCTTTGACCTCTTCAGGGGTAGCTTTGGGCTGCTCAAATGATGGTACTGCTTTTTTGTAGTCTCCCAGTTCGACAACAGGTCTCAAACAGACCTGCACCTCTGCTTCCACACCTGTCTCATTCTTGTCATACTTCTTGAACAGTGGATCACCCAGCATCTCTGCTTTGTTGACTTTCGCCTCAGCCAGTGCTTGATCGAGTGCCTCTCTGATCATTTCACCCTCGGCATCTTGGGTCAGCTGCTCACCATGCATCTTCTTAACGACATGGGCAGGCACCTTGCCTTTCCTAAAACCATCGACCTTCATCTGCTTGCCAGCCTCTTTTGCCAATCTGTCTACTTTGGTGTCGATCTCTTCTTTGGGGAAGGTGGCTGATACCAGCAGGTTGGCATTATCTATTTTTTTGGTTGTTACTTTCACTGTTGTCCTTTGCTTGTGTGTCTCAAACACGATAATATAATCTCGTGATTTTAGCGAAAAAGTGATAAAGGAGAGCTCATGCACTCTTTTTGGCACAAAAAAATAAAAAATTAATAGCAGTATGTAGATAGTTTTGGTATGCTTTATAGAGAAAATATTGCACTAGGATAGAGAGATTATGGAAAAGCAAAAAGAGTTTGAAGCAGCCATTACCAAGGTATTGGAATTAGTAGGCGAAGACCCCCAGAGAGAGGGGCTCTTAAAGACCCCAAGCCGCGTGGCCAAAGCCTTTGATTTCTTAACCGAGGGGTACAGACAAGACCCTAGAGAAATACTCAATCAGGCACTCTTCACCAGTAGCAATGACGAGATGGTACTGGTACGGGATATTGAGTTCTACTCCATGTGCGAACACCATATGCTCCCCATTATTGGACGCGCCCATGTGGCATACATCCCTGATGGCAAGGTGGTAGGACTCTCCAAAATCCCCCGAATCGTCAATGTTTTTGCCAGACGACTGCAGATCCAGGAGCAGATGACCGAGCAGATCGCAGATGCCATCTCTGAGACGATCAAGCCTAAAGGGGTCGCTGTCGTCCTGCACGCCAGACACATGTGCATGGAGATGCGAGGAGTAGAAAAGATCAACTCTACAACCGTTAGTTCTGCACTTCGGGGACTTTTCAAGCGTGATGAGCGTACCAGAAATGAGTTTTACAACCTGATCAATACCCCTACGCCGTCCAACTTCTAAAGCATGGCTGCGCTCATATAGCCGACCACACGCTCCCTATCGCCACTGACATCGGCGCTCGTGCGATAATCCAAGAGTTCAATCTTATGCTGCCCTTTTCTGGCTACCTCTACCAGCGCTTTTATCCCGATGAGTCCACAGGCTTCACAGCCATGATCCAGTATCTCTATATCTTTCTGTACCACCCCGGAGAGGCAGACTTTGTCCAACTTTTCTGCTTCTTTCTGTGTATAGAAATGGCTTAGGTCACTGCTGATCACCACTACATTCTCCGGATCATGCAGTACCTCATCGATCAGGGAAGCAAGGATCCTATAATCAGTATCTGCCCCATAGATTAGCTCGACCACTTTTGCATTCGGACAATAGTGCTTGACAAATGGCATCTGTGTTTCTGTACTATGCTCTTTTTGGTGTGCTTCAGGCACAAAGAGTATCGGGTGCCGTACTGACAGTGTTTCCAAATACTCTCTATCGATAGGAAGATACCCACACGGCGTCTCATACCGTTCCAGCATACTGCCGCTGATTCCTCTGAAATAGACATAATGGCTTGGGCCAATCACAATAACCCTCTTGGGCTCTCTGTTTCCTAGCATTCTATGTGCGATATTGGCAGTAAATCCACTATAGAGATAGCCTGCATGAGGAACGATGATCGCGCTTGGTCTCTGGGAAAGCATCTTTGGTCCCTGCAAAGTCTTTAGCAACATCCCATTAAACTCTGCGATCATCCCTTCAACTTCCACACAACTGTCTGGGTAAAAGCCACCTCTATTGCCAGCAACACGTATCATATCTCACCTCCATACTCCTTCGATCTCTCTTTGACATACTGGGCATGCGCCCTCTTTCAGCCTGTTCTCTGTGACGGTATACCCTTCTCTCTCTATCAATGTCGTATGGCACTGAGGGCAGCAGGTGCTGCCGTCACTAAGCACATTGCCCATATAGATATAGTGCAATCCATGGCTCTGTCCTATCTCTTTGGCTCTTTGTAGCGTGGATAAGGGCGTATAGGATTTGTCTTCTACCTGGTAGTTAGGAGAGAAGGCACTGATATGCCAGGGGACTGACACGTTAAGCTCCTCAGCAATGAAGGTTGCAATTTTATGTAATTCCTCATCACCATCATTATCCCCAGGGACGATCAATGTGGTCACTTCTACCCAAAAACCTTTTTGTACCAGCCGTTTTAGTGTATCCCACACTCCTTCGAGTGACCCTTTGAGATACTTTTTGTAATACTTCGGATCAAAACTTTTCAGATCTATGTTAAAACCATCGATCACTCCCTGCATATCCTCTATCATCTCCGGTGTTTCCATGCCATTACTGACAAAAATATTTTTGATCCCCTGCTTTTTGGCAAGCAATGCAATATCTTTGGCGAAGGGGTAGAAAATGGTAGGTTCATTATAGGTATAGGCGATCGTTTGGCACCCATGCTCCTGTGCCAATGCCACCAGTTTTTTTGGGCTTATTTCAGTGGAAGTGTCCAGCTCACTCGTCTGCGAGATCTGCCAATTCTGGCAAAAAGGGCACTGCATATTGCACCCCACCGTCCCCAACGAAAGTGCACTGCTTCCTGGAAGAAAATGATAAAGTGGCTTCTTCTCTATAGGGTCTATATTGAGTGCAGAGACTTTGCCATATACCAGATTTTTAAGGCGTCCGCCCTCATTTTTATTGACACCACAGAGTCCGATCTGATCCTCTTTAAGTTGACAGTAATGGCGACAGAGTTGACAGATGATCCGCGTTCCATGCTTCTCATACAGATCAGAGTATCCTACGCTTTTCATGAGGACTCCTCTATCTTTTCTGCCTGATAGATCTGTATCGTCGGATGATACTCAAGACAGTCAGCCCTCAGTCCTGCTTTCTGGCAGAGTGTGCCAAAAAACTGCTCAAACTCAGGTAACTGCTCCCACACCGAAGGCAGATATGTTGCCTGATGGTGTCCCTGCTGGAGGATCACGCCATCAATACCAGGTCTGATCTTTGCTTTCAAATCTTTTGTATCACTATAACCGAGTATATGAGGTGTTGTCAAAAGAGAGATCTCTATTTTGAGTGTATCCAGCTCCTCCACACTTACAGGGGG
>JALWVW010000357.1 GCA_027079365.1 Campylobacteraceae bacterium
TGGCTCTAAAAAGTCTTGCAATATCAGCCAGTCCTTCTTCTTTGGCGATCTCAGCAAAATTGGGATACATCTCTTCATGTTCATAGCGCTCACCATCAGCGGCATAGATAAGATTCTTCTTTGTGGTATCTAGTTCTATGTCGTTGACCAGCTTATTATAGGCCTTGAACTCTGCCATTGCATGGTACTTTTCGTTATCAGCTGCCTCCTGAAAGTGTCGAGCAATTCTATGAAGACCCTCGGCATAAGCCACATCTGCAAAAAATTCATATTTATTTCTTGCCTGGGATTCCCCTGCAAAGGCTTTCATCAGATTTACTGCTGTTAAATTTTTAGTCACACAATCCATTTCAGTGCCGCAGCAGACCAGTGTACCTGTACCTATTGTCTGCACTTCTACTTCGTTCCCGCACTGTCCGCATCTATACATCTCATACTGTTTCATTCTAATCCTTTTTTGTTATGGATAATTTTTATCCTTTGAAAGTATAGCGGCTCTAAACTTAAAAGATAATTATTATTATATAAATATTATTTTCTATAAGAGATAATTAGCATAGATGCATAAAAAAGTCAAAAAAAAGTCAATATGTGCTGTGTATCGTAAAAAATTCGCTATAATTTTTAGAGAAAGGGTTAAAGATGGGGTTTCTAGATCAATTTACACTATATGATGTTTTTTTGGTAGCTATTGGGCTTATTACGGCTAGTATCATTCGTATCTTTTATGATTCGTACAGAGAGCGAAAAAGACTCGAAGAGCTTGATGCACTCATAGCGGTCTATAATGAATCTATGAATACCTATGATGAAGGTATCATCATTATTTCAGACAATCAAGAGATTCTTTTTTCCAACAAAGAAGCAGAGAGAATTCTAAGAAGAGAGCAGGATGATCTTGATATGGCATATCTGGATGAAAAGGTTCTGATTCGCGTACAAAATAGCCTTCAAGAGGTGCATTTTCTTGATACACTTGAAGAGCACACCAGCATTCCAAATGCAAGAATAGTGATAGGCCATTATAGCCTTCCTGTCTCTGTGGGTAGCCATACATTCGAGACCAAGGGCGCCACTGTCAAACATATGCTCTGGCGTATTGTGACCCTGCAGGATATCTCCGGACAAGTAAAGTTGCAGGAGAAAATAGAGAGTACAGGGCTGAGTGTAGATATGTTGACAGGACTTCCTGTCAAGTATCATCTTTTGGACAAACTGCTTACGGTGATCACTACAACGATGCAGGCACGAGGAGTAGCGGCATTGGGTATGTTTGGCATCAATGACTATCACTATATACAGAGTAAGTATGGTGTTGAAAAAATAGATATACTTCTAAAGTCAGTAGCGCAAACCATTTCGGAAGAGACAGAAGAAAAAGAGACGCTCTATCGATTTGACCATGATAGTCTGGCTATTATTTTTGAGGAGATCTCTGATCCCAAGAAGACAGAGGAGAGGATGGCATACTTCGCAAAGCGCATGAAGGATATCTTGGTGGTGCAGGGAGTTGATACAGGCGTTATAGAGGGGGTGTATTTTATTCAAAGACCCTATCCTACAGCAGGGCAGGTGATCGATGGCTGTCTCAATGCCTTGTATTATAGAAGTATTACACGTCCCAAGAGAAAAGAGAATATGATGCACCTGAAGGGTAGTGGAGGGGAGATGCTACTAGAGGAGAGACTAGGGAAAAAAGAGTTCAAGCAGGCGATTGAAAATAATGATTTCTTTTTCTTCTACCAGCCTATCTATGCTTTGAAAAATGATACGTTGATTGGTGTGGAAGTATTGTCTCGGCTGAATTACAAGAAAGAGGGTATTTTGATGCCGGATTTTTTCCTGCAGCAGGCTACGGAATGCAACATGATGACGGAGGTCACTGCCCATCTTCTGGATCGCGTGCTCTCTCAGAAAAGGTTTTGGTCAGTGCAGATGAATAAGGATATCGACACTACGATCAATTTGGGGATATCAGATATTCGTTCTGGTGTTTTTACGGAAATGCTTGAAAAGAAGATGCTGGAGTACGGTATTGATCCCTCTATGGTAACCATAGATATCTCTGAGGATATCTTGAGTCTGGATTATGTGGCAGTGTTTGAGGAGTGCTATATGCTTGATAAATTAGGGGTTAAGCTGGCAATTGACCATTTTGGAAAAGGCAGCATTTCCCTCAGTCATCTCACGACATTGCCCCTCCATGCGATCAAAATGGACAAGTCCATGATTGAAGGGATTAGCGAGAAGGAGGAAAAGCTCCGTTTGGTATCAGGGGTTATCTCTATGGGCAGAAAACTGGATATGGAGGTGGGGGCCACCTTCGTGGATTCGAGTACTGTCAAAATACTGTTGGGTAAGATAAACTGCCAGTTTGCCCAAGGGAACTATCTGGGAAAAGCAGTCCCTGCTTTTGAGATTACTGATCTGATTCGTAATGGTTAGTAGGCTGGTGTGTATTTGGTGAAAGCAAGTGAATAGAGAAAAACAGGCAACCCTCTATGCACTTTCGGCAGTACTGATATGGTCGACAATTGCCACTGCGTTGACAATGACACTGCGTACAATGCGAAAAGAAGAGATGCTTCTGTGGGCATTTCTTGTCTCTTTTTTGATTTTGGGAGGCATGGTGTTCGCAACAGAGAAAAAAAAGAGACTTTTTCCTTATCTCCGCCAACACTGGAAGCAGACGCTTCTTCTGGGAATGATCAATCCATTTATCTACTACTTTACCCTTTTTTATGCGTATGAGTTATTGCCAGCGCAGGAGGCACAGGCGATTAATTACACCTGGGCACTGATGCTCTCCTACCTCTCCGTACCACTGCTGGGTCACAGAGTGGGTAAAGGAGATATTATTGCTGGACTGTTTTGCTATTTGGGTGTCCTGATCATTGCCACACATGGTAATTTAATGGCACTGGATTTCTCTCATGCCAAAGGGGTGCTTGTGGCATTGTTGAGTACTGTATTTTGGGCACTCTACTGGATCTTTGTGACAAAGCTCAAGGAGGATACTGTGATTGTACTCTTTGCCAATTTTTCAGTAGGACTGACAGCCATTGTTCTGTATACACTTTTTGCACATACTGCACTTCAGATGGAACCTGAGGGTATGTGGGGTGCACTCTATATTGGTTTGTTCGAGATGGGAGTGACCTTTGTGTTGTGGGGAAAGGCATTATCTCTGACAGCACACACTGCCAGTATTTCGAACCTGATCTTCCTCTCACCGATACTCTCTTTGGTCTGGATCTATTTTGTTGCTGGAGAAGCTATCTA
>JALWVW010000358.1 GCA_027079365.1 Campylobacteraceae bacterium
CTTGAACACTGCTATAACTATGCAGTTAAATGCGTCAAGACAATGCCAAACTTACTGAGAAGTAAGGACGGAAAGCTACGGATCTTCCTCATTGATTAATGAAAAGACCGCCGAGTTACCTCACACTACACTAAAAATGAATTTGAAGGTTCAAGGGGATACAATGTTTAAAACAATACAAATGAAATGGCTGAAATTACTTACGATATTTATCGTGACACTTATGTCTTTTACAGGTCTATATGCAGTAGACATTACACTTGGCAATACCATTACAGAAATTACTGGTGATGGTGATGCTAATACCTGTCAAGTGGGAGATGTTTACCGTGTGGGGACAACATCCACTTACAATGGGCAAGCACTCGATTTGTTAATAGAGGTTACAGCAGAGGACAATGAATACGATCAAGACCTTCCTGCTGGACCATGTGTAGGAGTAAATTCTGGTATCTTAGAGACACGTCTGAAAGATAAGGATGCTGGAGATGACTTGGCATACATGGATTTGAAAATTTCGATTGTACAGCAAGGTACCACAACACCGCTCCCTGTAGATAGGATTGTTTTTGCTGGCTTTGACCTTGATAACAATGGTGCAACATCTGGAGAATATGTGACCGGAACCGATGATCTTTATATGATTGATCCAAGCCAAGCATATATTCAGGCAAATGGCAATACCAATGTTTCATATAGTGAAGGAAACTTTGGCAATGGGTATAATAAAAAAATAAAAGGTCAAACAACAGGAAACTGTCAAGATGATGCCAGTAATCCTGACCCTTCTTGTCGTGGTGGTGGTATTTTAGTGAGTGGTGCTAATGGCTACAATCAAGTAACAGAGCTGAATCTTAGAGTTTCTAATGATAATGCCTATGGACAAACAACTAATACTGGCGCCTATCGTTTGATACAACTTTCATTTAAAGAAGCAGATTTTGAATCGATTTTGGTAGATCATACAGACCATGGAGATATCCCGAGCTCTTATGGAGATGCCAGTCACCAATCTACAGTATATACAGTATTAGGAAGTGGACTTCCTGCCGATAGTGAAGTAGCCCAATATTCTGTGAATGCTGATGCTGATGATAATCCAGATGTTGGAAATATCAATTTTGATGATGAGGATGGTGTACGTATAGGCAGTCAACCTACCGTAAGCTCTGAACTTAATATGACAGTAGGATTTGATTATGATCTGAATGTAACAACTATAGGAAATGGATACCTAAGTGCATGGATAGACCTCAATGGAGATGGTGATTTTGCCGATGCGGGAGAGCAGATATTAACAGATCAGCAACTCTCTAGCACAGTTGCAATCACAACTATTATTCCTATATCTATACCTACGAACAACTATACCGGACAATCTTATGTACGTTTTAGGTTTTCAGAAGCAGCGGGAGTTTCATTTTCTGGAAATGGAGGAAAAGGTGAAGTTGAGGATTATACTGTATTTTTTAAACCTGCAGGTAACATAACAGGGCATATATACAATGATCTTAATGGAGATGGTACACAACAAGCTGGGGAGCCTAACTTTTCTGGTGTAAATGTGGTTATCACTGCAGCCAATGGTGAAGTTCAAACGGTAACAACAGATGCAAACGGTGATTATAACGCAAGTGCAGTGGCTGTGGGACAGGCAAGTGTAGACATTGATGAGACGACACTTCCAGCAGGTGTGACACAAACTGAAGGAACAGACCCTACAAATAATGTACAAGTCAATGCGAATGTAGATAACTTTGAGGAAAATAACGGTTACCAACTTCAAGCTGATCTTGTAACCGTCAAAACAGTAACATCTGCAACCGCTGCGGTGGGAGACATGGTAACCTTTACAATTACGGTTACTAATAATGGTGCTGCTGATGCAACAAATGTAAGTTTAGATGATAGTATTCCTGGAAGTCTTGAAAATCCTGTAACGAGTGTAAGTCAAGGGAACTATGCAAATGATACATGGGACATTGGAAGTCTTGCTAATGGTGCCAATGCGACATTAACCATAAGTGGAACAGTAGGTGACGGCGTACAAGGTGGAACGATTCCTAACAAAACCACTGCTGCGTCAACGCCAGACCAGAACGACCCTTCAACAGTAGGAGATATCTTAACAGCAGAGGTATCGATTAATCCAAATACACCATTGCCAGGAGCGTGTTCATCAGATTTTGACTGGGACAACAGTGGATGGCCTGACGGACAATTGGCTGGAACGATTACGCTCATGCCCGGAGTTACAGCCAATATAAACGTAAGTAATGGAGCATCTGGAACTTTTTCAGCATTTGGTATAAATACACCTTATGTAGATGGAATCAATGGTACAGGTAGCTTTTTTGGAGGGGTGTCAGATTTGGGGATTATGTTTGACCCTGATACAAATACCGGAACCTCTCCTGTAACGATTACATTGACTTTTTCTGAACCAGTATATAATGCATCTTTTCTTCTTTCAGATATTGATACCGCAACAAGTGGTACAATTGATAGAGATGATAAAGTTACGGTAACAAGTAATGTGGGAACACCGACATTAACAGTAGTCAATACAACAGCTCCAACAGTTTCTGTAGCAGGAAATGCAGCCACAACAACATTTAATGACAATGATACTTCCAATAATGATACCAAAGGTACAGTAAGCGTTAGCATTCCAAATGGAGCGACAACCATAACCTTGGTCTATGAAGATGTAGACAATACTGTAACCAATCATGGAGCACGTGGTATTGGTATTTTAGGAAATCTTTCCGTCTGTAAAGCAGGGATTATTTCAGGTACAGTTAAAGATGATACTGGAGCTAGCCTTGCTGATGTGAATATGACACTTAAGGACAGTGGAGGAAATGTAGTTGCTACAACCATTACAGCAGCAGATGGAAGCTATACCTTTGCAAACGTTGCACCAGGAGACTATACAGTAGAAGAGAACAATCCTACAGATTATGTCTCAGTGAGCGATGGAGATAGTACCAATGGAAATGATGATGCCGCTAATGCAAATACCAATGATGATGCTATTCCGGTTTCTGTCATCGCAGGTGAAGTAGATGATGGAAATGATTTTGTGGATCATCATTCAATACCTCCAGTCGCAGTAGATGACAATAAAACCAACCAAGTAGTAGGCACAGCGGTGACACTACAAACAGTGAGCAATGATACAGATCCAGATAATGACCTAGATCCAACAACAGTAGAGCTTAATGCTTCT
>JALWVW010000359.1 GCA_027079365.1 Campylobacteraceae bacterium
TCCCATACTCGCCCAACAGGTAGTTAAGTTGAGGAAATGCCAGTTGTGATGCAATAAGTACACCAATCAACATTCCAACAACGCCAAATATGACCGTAGTCCACATAAACAGTTTCACGACGGAATAATCATATTCCATAGCTGCATTTGACTGCATATAAGCCTCCTAAAATTAGTTTGTTACAGTAAAGTTACAGTAACAGTAACGAAGACATTATAAAGGTTTTTGGACAAAAATAGCTTAAATTACTACTTATTTTGTTAATGTTCATTAATTTTTCTGCATTGGTTACCAAATGCGACAGGGTGGGAGGTAGAGAGGATTTAATAGGAGAGATTGTCTCCTATTTTATGCTTTTCCTTTGGCACTTTGTATAGAATGGATGTACTGGTAGTCAATCACGATATTCTCTTCAGAAGGAAGGTTTCGAGATAGTCTCATTATCATTGCCTCAAAGTCATCAAAAAGATAGTTTGCCAACGATCCTGGCACCGGGTTGATCTCATTGAGGTAAACTTCCCCTTCAATCTCAAAAAAGTCACAGCGCACTACCGCACCCCTAAAGAGAGGATCGTAGATCTTTTTGAAGCTCTCTTGTATCTGCTGCACTATCTCCTCTGGTATCTGTGCTTCATGCACCTTGGCATCTCTGGAGAAATCCATGTATTTCTTGTCAAAGTCCAAAAAACCATCTTTTTGAGGCTCCTCAATGATCGACAACTCCCAATGATCTGTATGGCATCCCGCTTGGTTGTATTCTTTGACATCCTCTATAAAGGGCTCAATGATTACCTCACTGTCAAACTCAAATGCCACATCCAATGCATAATCGAGCTCTTCGGGCGTTTTAACAACACTCAACCCTATACTGCTGCCCAGTCTTACCGGCTTGACAATCACAGGATAGGGCATGGTGATCTCCCGCACATCCTCACAGGAGAGATGCTCATAAGAGACTGTTTTGACTCCTACGCTCTGTGCCAGACACTTGGTATAGAGTTTGTTGAAGCTGAGTGCCGAGGCCTCAGTCCGAGGAGAGATAAAAGGCACAGCATAGAAAGAAAGCAGTGAAGCGATCTTGCCATCTTCCCCATCTCTGCCATGGATCAAATTGAGTACGACATCAGTCTCTATGGACTTGGAACCAAACATGCCTTCTGCGAAAAATCCTGTCTTTTTGAGCATCAATTTTTTGCTCTTTTTGTACGCTCCTGATGAGAAAAGTTTGGAGTTCATCTTGTCGTTCTCAATCAGGTAAAAGTCTCGCATCGCATCTACAAATACAAACTGCAAGGTACTCTTCTTCAGTACCTTCTTCATCGTAATTGCTGAGACGATACTCACCTCATGCTCGTAACTCGATCCGCCAAAGAGGATTGCTATATTCATAGTGGTTTCCTAATTTCTAATTTTACAGCATCTTGGCAAATTCACCAAAGATGTACGCTGATTCATGCGGTCCTGGGCTGGCTTCAGGATGATGCTGAACCGACATCACAGGCTCATCTTTGTACTTCAGTCCTTCGATCGTATTATCGAAAAGATTGGTATGCGTCACCTCTGCAATCTCAGTGACACTCTCTGGTACATTATAATTATGGTTCTGTGCAGTGATCTCTACTGACCCTGTGGTCTGATTTTTAACCGGGTGATTGCCGCCGTGATGCCCAAACTTGAGCTTATAGGTATCATAGCCGTGTGCGATAGAGAGCATCTGATGCCCCAGACAGATACCAAACATGGGGATCCTGGCTGCCAACAGTGCCTGTGTGATCTCTTTTTCTCTGGCCAGAATCAAGGGATCGCCAGGGCCATTGGAGAGAAAGACACCGTCGCACTCCCCTGCCTTGAAAGCAGTGATGACTTCTGAGGCTGGTGTATCATTGGGCACTACGGTTACTTCAATCCCAGCAAAAGTGAGTTCATTGAGGATATTGCGCTTGATACCAAAATCATAGGCAATCACTTTTTTGGAAGTCTCTGGAATGCCGTAGCGAAACTTGGAAATATCATAGCGAGAATCTGTATGCACATACTTCTCTTTGGTGCTTACCTGCTCGATATAGTTTATCTCCTCTATGCGCGGGGCATCTTCCAGAAGTTTTTTGAGCGCTTGGACATCATGGATCTCAGTCGAAGCGATCATCTCCATCGCACCCTCATCTCTAAGCATCTTGGTGATCGCTCTGGTATCAATACTCGTAATCCCCATCACTCCAAAGCGCGCCAACAGCTGCGCGAGTGTCTCCTGCATACGGAAATTGGAGGGACGATCCTGATAGGAACGAATGATGATACCCTTGCAGAAAGCACCTCTGCTCTCCATATCTTCGGCATTACAGCCCACATTACCAATCTCAGGCATCGTAAAAG
Source organism: Campylobacteraceae bacterium (assembly GCA_027079365.1). Lineage (GTDB taxonomy): Bacteria > Campylobacterota > Campylobacteria > Campylobacterales > Sulfurovaceae > JAAXPZ01. The sequence continues at coordinate 2,375 of JALWVW010000359.1, forward strand.
TCACAAACTGTCCTGCATAGCTGGGATCGGTCACGATTTCCTGATACCCAGTCAAAGAGGTATTAAAAACACACTCCCCCACCGCTGTGCCTGTAGCGCCAAAACTCTCCGCCTCCAAAAACAACCCATTTTCAAAATATAAACTTACTTTTTTCACACAAGCCCCTTAATTCTTAATTCCTAATTCTTAATTCCTAACTCCTAAAGCATCCCTCTTTTTCTGAGCTCTTCTTCATAGAGTCTTTCGTAAAGCAGCTCATAATCCTGAGAACCGGGGATCACTTCGCGTTCCATATTTCGTATCTTGCCATAGACAATATCATCAATCTCATCAAAGGAGTCAGCAAAATCCCTAAAGGCCTTAAAGATCACATTTTTAACCTGATTATCATTGGCCTCATACTCTACCAGATAGTTCTCGTAGAGCTCATCCAGTATCGTATGAGAGAGGTCGTTGTAGCGATCATCATAGTTCATAATCACGCCATGCTCCGCTGCCATCTTCTTTTTGATCATAAAGAAAAGCTGTCGCTCGTCCGCATGCTGAAACTCAATCTCGTCATAATTCTCATCGATAATATCTTTGACCTTTTCATCCAGTGCCCGCTCGATCTTGAGGTTTTCGTCAATGATCACCCTGACAGCCTCTACGATCGCATCTTTGCCTTTGGGCAAACGAATAAACGGAGCATTGGCTAAATCTATCGCAATCTTACTGGCTACATATCCTGTCTGTTGTGGTTTTAGTCTCATGGTTACCCCTTATTCTGAATTATTTTCTTACAATCGTATCTTCACGCTCTGGGCTGGTGGAGATAATGCCCATCTTGGTACCTATCATT
>JALWVW010000360.1 GCA_027079365.1 Campylobacteraceae bacterium
GATGTGCCATGATATAGGAGGGGAGGGGCATTTTGATATCAATGGTTTTGACGATACCTTTGAGTCGCTTCTGCTTCTTCTCTTCATCATACTGATTCCAGATAGCGAAGTTGAGCCAGGTTCTACCATCTTTGACATGTCCTCTGACCTCAAATGAGATTGGCGCGATATCGCTGTACCAAGGCCACTTGGTAGTATTGGAGTGGCAGTCGTAGCAAGAGCGTTTGAGGAGCGCCATGACCTGCTTTGGTGCCTTGATCTCATCGGCTGCTGTGGCCTTGGGAGGCTCAGGTATATCGATCTTGACCAGCTGTAGCAGCAGGAGCACTGCTGTCGTCCAGCCGATAATGTGTAAGAGTGTCTTCACTGCTTATTTTGCTTTGCCGGTAATGGTGCATTGGCCTGTGATCTTACAGGCGGGACAGAAACCTATGATACCGGCGATGAGGGGGAGTACCCCTAGATAGAACCAGCTGTTGCCACTGTAAACTCCATAGCCTAGTAGTGCTGCCCCAAGGACGATACGAAACGGTCTGCAAAATTTTGCCATTTTTAGTGCATTCATAATTGACTCCAGTAATTTAAAATATAATGCAGAACTATACACTTTTTCTCTTAATGCAAAATAAAACTATTTTTGTCCTATTTTTGTAGCAGTGAGGAACAGGTACTCTTTGCCTGTGATGGTGACCCTGAACTTGTGTTGCTGAAGGTATTTTTTGATCCAGTAGATATCTTTGATGAGTAGGGACATTTCCGGATAGGGGTAGTTGGGTGCTTTTGCCCCGTATATGAGTTCTCCGTCGTGCCATCTGGCATTGGGAAACCCCAGAATAAGCGCTCCTTTTGTGGTGAGGCTTTTTTGTACCAGATCCATAATGAGCACTTTGGTATTGATCGCCGGACTCTGCAGGGTACTGATGGAGATGATGAGATCTTGTTGTGGGAGATGGAGGCTATCCAGAGCATTGATGTCATGACAGTACAGGGTGACATTGGGGTAGGGGAGCACTGTACGTGCTTTTTGGATCGCTGAGGCGGAATAGTCTACCCCTGTCAGGGAGAGGGTGGCGAAATCTTCTGCAGAGAGCATCTGCTTGATGCCCCAAAACTCATAGCCTTTGTTGATACCCAGGTTGAGGATCTTTTTTCTATGCGGCAGCTTGACTGCCTGCAGTGCGTGAAGGTAATGCCAGGCAAAGGTGGGCTCTTCCAGTTTGTTGATACGGGAGAAGATGGAGAGACTGCCGTACTTCTCTGTCATCTCTTCTATGGTATCGGTATGAAAGCTACTGACGGACTGCAGTTTCTGGTAATGAACTATGATCAGACAGCCAGACTGAATCTTGGGCATGAGCATTCTATATCCCAAGAGTTCGGCCAGTGAAGACCAAGCCTTGAGGCTGTGGTGTGTGTAGGTCTTCCCCTCTATCACAAGGGTCTCACCTGCATAGAGACCGGAGGTGAGATCAGGGTTGAGTGCAGAGAAGAAAATCTCATCTTGTGTATCTTCTTTGAGAATACGGAGAATCTGATACATGGGTGTATGGCTAAAATCATAGACCATGCTGCATCTCGCTCTCTTTTTGGTGAAGGGTAAGACGATAAACCCACTGCTGCAGAGGGAGCATGTCCTCATAAGTCTCGAAGCTTTTGTCGATGATTTTTCTGCTGTGGAAGGTTCGGTTGGGCTTGGTATGGGTATAAGCAAACATAGCACGGTAGCGGTAGAGGTAGCTGTGGCTCTCTTCGCAATCCATTTCCCGAGGGCAGCGCTGATAGTGGGGGTCTGGTATCTGGTATCCCTGGGCTTTGAGTGTCTCCAGGATATGATGCAGCTCCTCTCGGTGAGTGGTATGCTGGATGTAGTCTCTGTAGGCAGAGAGCAGGGGCGGCTTGAAGTTGCGTATGCCTGCTGCCCAGAAAACTTCGTGCGGCTCATAGTGCATATAGAAACTGCTACTCTGCATCCTGTGTCCCCCTCCCTGCCAAAAGATAATCCCAATCTTGGTCTTGATCGGGTCTGTCGGGTGAAAACGGGAGTCTCTGTAGATCTTAAAAAGTGACTTGTTGGTCTTGGGAATGGCATTGATCGTGGGGACGAGAAGCTGTAGATGTTCACCCATTTCTTCTACAAAGGCTTTATTGGGTACGACGATATCTCGCTCATGTCTTTCTCTGTTGTGCTCAAACCACTCTTTTGTGTTGTTTTGTATGATATCTGACAGCAGTGTGAGCCCTGCTTTTGGAAAACCGTGAAACGCCATGATTCAGCCTTGGTGATATGATAGATCAATTATATTGAAAGATGATGGCATTATAGCAAATTGGATGTGAAGAATAGTAAAGAGTCTGCTTTTGCTGCTGTTATCTGGCGCAAAAGTGTGTACTGTATGAATAAGTTTTGCTATCATAAAGTGTAAATATTATTTCTATAAATTAAGAAGAGGATGGTGCTGTATCATCTTCGAAAAGGAGTCAGTAGTGAATGAACAGAGGGGTATGCTGGAGATAGATGGTGAAAAAGTGCCTATGGAAAAAGTCATTGAAGGCTATAAAAAATCCAAAGTAGAGAAGACCTTTGTCAAAAAAGCGGTCAAGAAACGACGCGATGAAGTTGCACTCAAGCCCTACCAGGCAGAGCTCATCAAGCTCCAAAAGCATCTGGAGGAGACCAATAAAAAAATGATCATTCTCTTTGAAGGGCGCGATGCTGCAGGTAAGGGCGGAACGATACGACGAACCACCCGCTATATGAATGAGAAGCATTATAGGGTAGTGGCTCTAGGTAAACCGACCGAAGAGCAGAAAACACAATGGTTTTATCAAAAGTATGTAGAGCATTTTCCTACTGGAGGGGAGATCGTCTTGTTTGATCGCAGTTGGTACAATCGTGCGATGGTAGAGCATGTCTTTGGATTTTGTACACAGAAAGAGTATGAGGACTTTATGGATGGGGTAGGAGATTTTGAGAAAGACCTGACCAGACAAGGGACGGTACTGATCAAACTCTATTTTTCTGTGACCAAGGATGAACAGGCCAAGCGCTTCGAACGACGAAAGACCGATCCTCTGCGCCAATGGAAACTAAGTGAGATCGATATGCAGGCGCAGGAGCGTTGGGATGATTTTACGATCACAAAATATGAGATGATCAAGCAGACACATGCACATAATGCCCCGTGGATGGTGGTGCGTTCCAATGATAAGTTCAAAGCGAGATTAGAAGTGCTAAAAATTATACTCAATGCGATAAATTATGAGAATAGAGACCAGAGCCTTAATTTTGCCCTAGACAATGAGATTGCAATATCCGGTGCCAGAGAGGTGGAGATCATGGATGCACAGAGAGCCAGAAGTGGCAAATATGACCACTAGCAGTAGATTGGGTTTTCCGATCTCAACACTATAATAAAAGGGAGAAAAAATGGCAGAGAAAAATAAAAAGAAGAATGAGAGTAAAAAGGTTGAGGTGAATAAGGCTGAATCAAAAAAGGCCGGAAAGGCTGGAGTGAAGAAAGTTGAAGTAAAGAAAAAAATAGTAGCCAGAAAAGGCAAAAAACAAGAGAGTAAAAAAGAGAAAAAGCGCAGCTTTAAAGAGAAGATGAAGGCCAAAGGTAAAGTGCAAATATGGAAAAAGATTGAGACTATTGAATATGAGAAAGAGCTTGCCAGTCTGCAGGTAGAGCTCCTCAAGTTTCAAAACTATGCCAAGAGCAAAGGACTTAAGATACTGATGATCTTTGAGGGGCGTGATGCCGCAGGTAAGGGAGGTACGATCAAGCGGATCACTGAACATCTCAACCCCAGAGGTGCCAGAGTCGTCGCTCTGGAGAAGCCTAATGAGAAAGAGAGTACGCAGTGGTATTTCCAGCGCTATGTGACCCATCTACCCGCAGCCGGAGAGATTGTGCTCTTTGACCGTAGTTGGTACAACCGTTCGATGGTAGAGCCAGTCATGGGATTTTGTACGGAACGACAGCATCACAAATTCCTCAAAGATGCCCCGGAATTTGAAGAGATGTTGGTGGACGAGGGAATACAACTGTTCAAGTTCTATTTCTCTGTCTCCAAAGAAGAGCAGGCGAGACGCTTTAAGGCTAGGGAGACAGACCCACTCAAGCAGTATAAGCTTTCCCCGGTCGACAAAGAGTCTCAGCGGCTCTGGGATGAATATAGTCTGGCGAAGTTTATGATGCTCTCAGCAACCCATACCGAAGCAGCTCCCTGGACGATCGTGAAGAGTGACAACAAGAAGAAGGCACGACTCAACACTATCAAGCATATTCTCAATTTTGTGGACTATCCGGACAAGCCAAAGAAAGAGGATATTAAGGTAGACAGAAGTGTCATTGTCTATGGCAGGGATGAGTCTATCAGAATGGAGAAGCAATTTAAGTTTAGCATGACAAAGTAGAAATCCGCAGGGTGCGTTTGCTAACGCACTATGAAGAGTATTTTTGCTTCAATCAGGCAAGCTCGGTAAAACTCAGAGGGCAGAAGCTGAGACTCCTGCTAAATGCCCACTGCTAAATGCCCACTGGAGGTTGTAGCCTCCGCAGGGGCCATCCAGATCGACCACCTCCCCACAAAAGTACAATCCTTCTACAAGCTTGCTCTGCATAGTCTGGTTATCAATCTCCTTTAGTCTGATGCCGCCTCTGGTGATCATTGCTTTGTCAAACCCGTCATGGCTGGTAACTGTCAAAGGTGTCCACACCAGAAGTTTGACAAGTTTCATTCTAACCTCTCCAGGCTGCTTGGAGAAGCCCTTGAGTGGATCAGCGCCGGAGAGGCTACAGAGCACTCTTGCAAGAGAGGAAGGGAGTAGGGTCTCGAGGAGCTGCAGTGTGTTGTAGTGTGCAGTGTCAGAGTGCTTCTCTTTGATATGCCTGCGCACTGCTTCCTCGCCCATCCCTTTTGTCATATTTATCAATATTGGAACAGTACTCTCTTTGGCCAGCAGTGGGGTGATCTCTCTAGAGAAATCCAGTACGACAGGCCCCCGTATGCCCTGCTTGGTAAAGATCAAGTCACCCTGCGCCTGTAGTTTTCTATACTTTTTAATATCAACCTTTATATGGGCATTTGCAATTGTATCTGCACGACAGGTATCTACCCATTTCTCTGCTACTTTGAGCGGCATCATGGCGGGAAATATGGACGTTGTTGTATGTCCCAGATCAGCTGTCAGACCATAGCCATCTCCTTGGGCTCCCAGTTGCGGATAGCCCTTGCCTCCAGTGGCTAGGATGAGGAAGTTGGCAGTATAGGTGAGGGGTGGGTGGGTGCGTGTTGTGCACCCTGTGGTGATGTGGAAATGTTTGTCTATTTTCTTTATCTCTGTGACTCTCTGACTGGAGTGTATCTCTACTCTTACACGTTTCAGCTCTGAGGAGAGTGCATCGAGGATCGTCTGTGAGCTGTGCCCTACAGGGAAGATGCGAAAGCCGTCAGGTGCATCGGTCTTTACGCCGATCTTGCTAAAAAAAACTCTCAGTGCATGATGGTCAAAGGTATTGATGGCTCTGTGCATAAAGCGTCCATCCCTGCCAAAAGCTTCGATGAAATCCTCGTTGGAGAGGGTATTAGAGAGATTACATCTGCCACCACCTGTGGCTTTGAGTTTGGCGCCAATCTTGGGAAGCTTCTCTAGAAGTAGGACATGCTTGCCTCTTCTTCCGGCAGTGATGGCTGCCATCATCCCTGCTGCACCTGCACCGATGACAATGAGATCGTAGTGTTTGGTGGTAGTTTTTGAAGTCATATCACTCCTCTTGGGTAGATGCGGTGCTATTAATCTAGATTTGGCATAATTATAACCAAATTATTGAGACAACCCAATGGAGAAGATATGAAGAGAATAACAGCGATGGCATTGATAACGCTTGCACAGAGTGTGATGGGTGCTGCCACCCCGGTAGAGCAACCAAAGGTTCAAACCAGAGATTTGCCAAGTGAAGCACTGATCAAGCAGAATAAAACGATCACTTTTCTTGCTGCGGAGGAGTTAAGCAAAACTCTTCCGCAAAAGATAGACCGTTATACCCAACTCCTTACAGTGGTAGCCAGAGGTACGACATTGGAGTATTTTTTTGAGATCAATACCGGTGCCAAAAGTGACGAGGCTGTCCGCAAGGAGGATCGTACCCGCATGGAGCGAGCAATTACCCAGGGTATCTGCGCCCGATCCAAACGATTCCTCGATGCACAGATCAATATCTCCTATATCTACCGCAGTGCTGCCAGCAAAGCAGAACTGTTTCGATTTGATATCACCCGCCAGAAGTGTGCTGCTTTGATGCCGTAGCAGGCTAGCCTCTCTTTGGTTTGTTTTACTGATAGCTGATGAACTGAGGAGGATGCTTGATCTTTCTTCTCTGTGTGGATGTGAGTCCCATCACCTGTTTGGGGGTCATGAGTCTGGGCTTGTCTCTCTGAAAGAAGAGCTTGAACCCTCCAGCAAAATGCTCTGCTAAACGGGAGGTATAGATACCGTTGTAGATATCTACTTTGACCGCAGACGGTCCATGTCCGTCCAGATGCATGACCAGCTTGATATTGGGATAATAGCGTATGCTGCTTTTGTGTCTAAGCATACGGTGTCTAAACATATGCAGAAGCAGGATCTTGGTCTCTGTGATACCGTGTGTCTGCATGTAGTGGCTCATCGCAGCCTGTACGCGGTTGACATCTTCTCCTGTGATAGTACCTATAACTTTTCCAGGGCGCACCTTGCGTCCGTGTACAGCAAACTCTGGATCGATAGCGAGGTGGACATTATGGTACTGTAGATACTTGAGCATAGGTTTGATGGCTTGAAGTGCTGTCTTCTTGCCAAGCTGGTGATCCAAAAAAACGGCCATATCTTCTGCCTGGGCGGCATGGATATAGCGTAATGTTCTTTTTTCAGAGAGAGGAATGATATAGTCTTTGTAGGCGCCAGGATGTACCGTTGCCATACTGTGCACAAGCTCAAGTGCTGGTGTGACATTGCTATTTTGGGTCACTTTGGCATATTGGGCTGCTTTGGACTTGACCTTTTTGATCAAGGTAGGAATTGTGTATTTTCCGAGAATACCTAGCTTGGAGGTGCCGGGACGCCCATAGTAGGCGACAATAAGCTGGTTTTTGGAAGGGAGTTGCTGTGCAATACTGCTTTTGTTGGACATTGGGGGATGAAAGTGTGACTCCGCCATCAAAGTAATACTTGAAAGTAAAAGCAGTAGTGCTTGCTTGTAGTGCATAGTGTATTGTCTATTTTTCAAAATAATTGCCTAAGTAGTTATAAATACTGTAAAATAATTTGGTTTTTTAAAGTATAATCATACCTTTTTGGCGCTAAAAGGAAGGGTATTTTTTGCAGATAATCCAAAAATACTTAGCCAATGTTTAGAGATTTCAGATATGATTATTCCCAAGGAGAGTATATGCAAAAGACAGTATTTCTAAATGGGGTGTTTCTTCCGGAAGAGGAGGCAAAAGTATCTGTATTTGACAGAGGGTTTCTGTTTGCTGATGGTGTATATGAAGTGGTGCCTGTGATTGGCGGGAAGATGATTGATGTCTCCCCATTTCTTGAGCGTTTTGACCATAGTCTCAAGGCATTGGGGCTGGCATGGCCTATGCCTCAAGAGGAGTGCCTGAAGATGCTGGAGCAGATGATAGAGAAAAACAGCTTGAGAGAAGGGGGTATCTATATGCAGGTTACACGGGGAGCAGCACCCCGTGTTTTTGAATTTCCTGAAGGATTGACCCCTACTTTTATGGCATATACCTTTGAGAAATCTATCCTGGAGAGTGTCCAGGCAGAGAGGGGCGTAAAGGTTGTTACCGTAGAGGATATACGCTGGAAGCGAAGAGATATCAAATCTATTGCTCTGCTGGGTCAGTGTATTGCCAAGGATCAGGCAGTCAGAGAAGGTGCTTATGAGGGATGGATGGTGGAGGATGGCTATGTGACAGAGGGTACCTCTTCCTCCGCCTACATTGTCAAGAATGGCGTGATCATTACCAAGCCTCTCTCTCATGCGATCCTCCCGGGTATCAGAAGAAAGCTGATACTTGAGTATGCACCAAAACATGGTATCAAGGTGGAGCAAAGAGCCTTTACTCCCGAAGAGGCTTATGCAGCAGATGAGGCCTTTCTCTCCAGTGCAACGACAATGGTGTATCCGATCATAGAGATCGATGGTAGGCAGATTGGAGAGGGAAAGCCGGGGAAAATTGCCCGGCGTCTCAGAGAGATTTATCTGAGAGAAGCTTTAGGACATCCTGCCTCTTAGCTAAGGCCAGGAGTTGAAAGTTTCTTGCACAATCTTACACTCGCAAAGCCCATTGTGGGTATTGCCTATTGTTAGAAGGTGCCCTTGGAGACTTATTGGTGGTTGAGTGTAATACCTAGCGCCTTGAGCGTCTCATAGGTGATGCCGCCAGTAGCAAGATTGTTTTCTCTCTGGAATTTATCCAGTGCGTTTCTGGTACCTCTGCCCATTAGTCCATCCGGCTCCCCTGCCTCATACCCTTTGTCGTTGAGCGTTTTCTGCAGGGTAGCAATAATATCTTTGCTCATATTGGTCTGGCAAAGTATCCGTTTCCATCCGATACGCTCATCTGTAACCTTCTTCTTTTTGGCAATTGTTTTGTATTCTGCCTCTACTGGTGTTTTGACTACCTTGGCTTCTGCGACCAGCTCCTGAGTCTCGACCATCTCAGAAGTGGCAGGCATCACTTCTGAATCTACCCTGGCAGGTGTATTCAGTACCATTTTTGTCACTTCAATCGTCTCAGCAGGCTCCTCAGTCAGACAGACCTGCTGTCCTGAAAACTGTAGTTTGTTGTCTACCTTGTTTTTGCTGCTGTACCAGGCAAACTGAGCCTCTTTCTCCAGTGCTGTTTTTTCTACGCTGATGTAGACGGCATCTACCAGTGTATTTTTAATCTGTGAATCAGAGAGCAGTTTTTTGACCTCGATCGTTTTGGTTTCGGCAGGTACCTCCTCTACTCTGGTGGTGGCAGGTTCTTTCAGCACCCTTTTTGTAATGGTCTTGTACTTTGCCGGTACCTTGACCAGGCACATGATCTCTCCTGTCGCCCCCGAGAGTTTTTGTGCAGGGTTTTTTCCTTTTTTCCACATAGTTTTTTCCGGGGAAATAAGGATCTTTTCCTCGACCTCATCATAGACTGCAGGGACATCTACCAGTCTTTTGGAGGCAGGTTTTACGATGATGGTCTTCTCTATCGTCTCGAACTCAGGAGGAATCACTTCTGTTTCATTGTGCTCTCCCTGGACGAGTATCTCCTCGGATATTTTTTTGAATTTTCTGGGAATATAATACTCCCTGAAACAGTCACCAGGCTGGGCATGCTTGGTATCTATGCCGCTGGAAGTGACAGTAGAGAGTAGTACAGGACTGACAGGTTTGGCATCTTCATCCAAGGAAGTCTTCCATGTAAGCATAGCTGGTTTGACTACAATCGTCTCTACATTTTCTTTGTAGGTTGCTGGTACTGGTGTAAGCTTGTGGGTTTCGGGGATGACCTCCACCTCTGCTTTGACCGTATCATATTCAGCCGGTATGATAGAGATCGACTCTGAAGGCTCTTTGATCAGCACCTGCTCTTTAACAGTCTCATACTCTGCTGGCAGTACAACTTTGGCATAGCACTCACCGGGTTTGGCATCCGGAGGTGTTAGCGCTGTGGTCTCCGCCTGGAGGTAGCTTATGGGAAGCAATAGCCCCAAGAGTAAGTGTGAATAGTTGATTTTCATGATGTGTCTCCCCTTCAAAACATAATTGTGATAGGGATATTATAGTCAAAAAAGATTACTAAAGCGTTAGTGGTGCCCCTTGGGCATACTATTGGAAAATATCTTTTGGGGTACTAGGGGGCACCTTATATTAGATGTGCTCTTAAATGCTCCCCAGAGTATTTTGCATAAAAAGTGCCAAGATGATCAGGAGACTAATACCGGCAGGCTTGGTGTAAAGTTTGTTAGCAGAGATAAAGACCAGCATCAGGGTTGCTACCAACATGGCGGTGATATCAAACATATATTTTCCCGGATCAATCTCTATGGGATTAACCAGTGCGGCAGACCCAAGTACCATAGTAGTATTCGCCATATTGGAGCCGATGATCGCTCCGATGGCCATGTCCGCTTTGCCTTTGAGCGCAGCGGTGACTGAAACCATCAGTTCTGGCATAGAGGTGCCCAGAGAGATCATGACAATTCCAATGATCCAGTCACTTACGCCGAAGCTTTTGGCGATAGCCGAAGCACTCTCTATCGTATAGTCTGCCCCCATAATGACGCAGATAAAACCCAGGAGTGTCAATATCGATACCTTGCGCCAGTCAAAAGGGGTTACTGGCTCTGGCTCCTCCTCCTCATCGATCAAAATATCTTTACCTGCACGCAGCAAAAAAAGGACATAGGCACACATCAAAAGGATCAGCAGAAATCCGTCAAATCTGGAAAAAGAGCCATCTTGTATCATCAGAATAAAAATCAGTACCGGAAAGAGCGCCCAGCTACTGTCTTTGGCAAAAAAGTCCCGATG
>JALWVW010000361.1 GCA_027079365.1 Campylobacteraceae bacterium
CCAATACGGTACTGCATATGCTTGCTATCGCCAAAGAAGCGAATGTCGATTTCAACCTCGCTGACATCAACGCTATCAGCAAACGCGTTTCACATATCGCCAAGATCTCCCCCTCATTGACTACCGTGCATATGGAGGATATCAATACGGCAGGTGGTGTGAGTGCCGTGATGCATGAGATGAAAAAGCGGGGCGATGACATTCTTCTCAATAACCCTACCATCAGTGGAGAGAGCACCTACGAAAAGATCACGAATACTGTTATTCTCGACACCAGTATCATCCATACGATCGACAACCCCTACTCCGAAGTAGGTGGGTTGGCGATCCTCTATGGCAACCTTGCAGAGCAGGGTGCCGTCATCAAGACGGCTGGGATTATCGGAGATCGTGCCTTTACAGGGACCGCTGCTTGTTTCAATTCGCAGGATGAGGCCATCGAGGGAATCCTCGCGGGCAAGGTCAAGGCAGGCAATGTAGTGGTCATCCGCTACGAAGGCCCCAAAGGTGGACCCGGCATGCAAGAGATGCTTAGTCCCACCAGCCTCATCATGGGGATGGGACTAGGAGACTCTGTCGCACTCATCACCGATGGACGCTTCTCCGGAGCCACCAGAGGTGCCAGTATCGGACACATCTCCCCCGAAGCAGCAGAGGGTGGTATGATCGGCCTACTGGAGGATGGTGACGAGATCCATCTAGATGTAGATAAGTATATCCTGGAGGTCAAACTCAGTGACGAAGAGATCGCCAAACGAAAAGCCGCCTTCACGCCAGTCGTAAAAAAGCTAGAGAGCAGGTGGCTGAGACAATATAGGGCGCTGGTGACCAATGCCAGCAACGGTGCAGTACTGGAGGCAGAATAGCCTCTAGTGAATAGTGAATAGTGAATAGTGAATAGTGAATAGTGAATAGTGAATAGTGAATAGTGAATAGTGAATAGTGAATTTTTGCGGATGCTACCTTAGCGGTAGCTGAGCCTGTCGAAGCTAGTTGACCCTTCTCCCCCACTTAAATCGCGCATTATAGAAAGGTCTGTTGAGACTGGAGATCACCACCCTATGCTTGGCAGAACTGGCATGGATGAATTTATTGCTCCCGATATAGATACCGACATGGTTGACATAACCTCTTCTTCTGCGAGAGGTGTCAAAAAATATCAGGTCTCCCGCCCGTAAATTACCTCTGCTGATATACTTGCCATAGTAGGCTTGCTTTCTTGACACCCGGGGGAGTCTCACGCCTTTGCTTTTACGGATTACATACTGCGTAAATCCAGAACAGTCAAAGCGGCTCGGCCCGACTGCACCCCAGACATATCGCCGGCCCAAATAGCGCTTTGCCGTTCGGATCACCTGGGAGCCCCCTCTGCTACTTCTGCTCCCCTTGCCATTGAGCAGCGCCATGGCATCTGACAAGCGTCTGTTGCTTGACTTTCGACTGTGGCTTCTAGACGCTATTTTCGTACGCTTGGATGTTTTTCTTTTGGCGATACGCTGCTTGGTTGCTTTTTTGCTATTCTCTTTGATTTTGCCATCCACCGCCAGCACCATACCTCTATGTAGCTTGCTTCTTTTACTCAGTTTATTGAGTGCCCTGAGTTTTTTGACCGTGGTATGATGTTTTTTGGCAATCAGCCAGAGTGTGTCGCCCCTTCTGACACGATAGTGCTGCGGTTTCTGCTTTTTCACCTTGACCTCGCCCACTGCCAGTACTGCACCGATCTTCAGTCTACTTCTTCTTTTTAGTTTATTCAGTGCCCTGAGCTTCTTGACAGTGGTATGATTTCTTTTGGCGATCTTCGAAAGAGTATCTCCTCTTCTGACCTTATAGGTTTTAAGTACTGTTTTTATCTTTTTTACGCTTTTGGCGCTGGCGATGAAGGTACGTTTCTTTGAAACCCTTAGCTTCTGACCTACGCGGATCACACTACCCGCCTTGATCTCATTCAGTGCCATGATCTCCTTGAGCGTCACATGATTTTTCTTGGCAATTGAGAAGAGCGTATCTCCACTCTGCACCGCATAGATACCTTTGTTTTCCTCTTTCTTTTTGGCTACAACACTTTTCGCTTTGGGTGCTCCCTCCGGAAAATAGGTATTGGTAGGGACAGTGATCGCCTGACCTACACGTATCAATACATTTCGATCCATACCATTGGCCTCTCTGAGCTCTTTTGTGGTGGTATGATGCTTGCGGGCAATCGTGAAGAGCGTATCACCTTTGGCTATGGTATAGGTTACTTTTCCTTTTTTGACAGTTTTTTGAGCTATCTTTTTCTGCTTTGTGTCACTGTCTGGGAAATAGGTATTGATAGGAACAGTGATCACTTGACCCACGCGTATCAATGCGTTTCGCTCCATACCGTTGGCCTCTCTGACCTCTTGTGTAGTAGTATGGTGCTTTCGTGCAATAATAAAAAGTGTATCGCCTTTGGCTATGATATAGGAGACCTTCCCTTTTTTGGCTCTCTTGTTACTCTTGCGGGAGACCTTTTGCTTTTTTGTCTGCGCATGGTTTGCTGATGGTTTGGGGAAATAGGTATTGGTAGGAACCCGCAGAAGCTGCCCTATCCGAATCAACTGATCTCTCTCCAGACTATTGCTCTTGCGCACCTCCTCGGTAGTGGTATGATGCTTTCTTGCGATAGTAAAAAGAGTATCCCCTGACTGAACAGTATACTCTTTGATTCTGGTTTTGACGCGTTTTGCCTGTATTGAAGTGACAGATACGGTGGCGATTAAAAATGCTAGTAATACTTTTTTCATACGCTTTATCAACTCCCCTTTTATTAAATGATACCCTAATTCTATACTAAATAATATCAGTTGTCAAGTAAAATCCATATTTTTTAATAAAATTCTTTGACTGGCTGATATTTTCTGAAAGAGTTACGGAAATATACCTAAGTTGAGATAATGAAAAATTAACCATTGGTTACAATGGTAAATAGAGAATTCTAGTATAATTGCAAAAAAGGGATACCATGCGCATACACCCATTATGGCTATTGCCTGCCTTTGTCCTACTTTTCAGTGCCTGCCAGAAAAACGATGAAGAGGCAAATGCCGGACAAGCAAAGATCAGCAAACCCCTACAAAATTCTCTCCAGTATAGCACCTCCAAGCCAACCATTACCCCAGCCACACACAAGCCTATACTCCAGCAAGACAGAGCTGCCTCGC
>JALWVW010000362.1 GCA_027079365.1 Campylobacteraceae bacterium
ATGTGGTATTGCCTGAAGCTTCCTATTTGGAGCGCACCTCTCCACTCAAGGCCTATGGTCTCCTGGAGCCTGCTGTGGTACAACGCAAGGCAGCGATCAAGCCACTTTTTGAAACAAAAGAACCTGAAGTGATCTATAAAGAATTGGCAGAAAAACTTGCTAAACCACTCTTTGAAATCAGTAAAAAACATGACAAAGACCTCCAAGATCAGATTGCACAACGCGGAGAAGAGAAGGTCTTTGAAGAGGACGGCTGGAATCTCGCAGATGCCTGGGAAAAATCTGTACATGAGACAAACCGGGAGATCATGGAAAAAGTCTATGGCAAAGAGGCTTGGGAGATGCTGGAGGTGAAGGGGGTCTACTATCCCCATATGGAGGAGTATCATAAGCAGCTAAATCCCAATGAGTCCGAGTATTATCCCAAAGGCAAGCGTTTCTACTCTACGATGGGAGACAAAAAACAGGTTATTTGTAAATATGATCACTTGGCAACCAAAAATATCGATGCGATGCCTACATGGCATAATGCGTGGAAGTTTACGGTACCTGAGGGCAAATTTAGACTCATCACAGGACGCCATGCACAGTTTACCCAGAGCGGCACGACCAATAACGCTATGCTTCGTGACCTGATCCCTACCAACTATGTCTGGATCAATAAGCGGGTAGCCAAAAAGATGGGTATCGCCTTTGGTGACAGAGTAGAAGTCAAAAGTGAAGTAGGAAAGGTGCAACTCATGGCATATCCCACAGAGAAGATCGCCCCCAATCAGACCTTTATGCTGCATGGATTTGGCAGCCAAAGCGAAGGAATGGAGATGGCATACGGCAATGGTGCCAATGATGCTGTGATCATCAAAGATGATATTGAACCGACATTTGGAGGTGCAGTGATGCATAGTACTGATGTCGAGATAAGGAGGGTGTAGTCATGGCTAATTATGGAATGGCTTTAGATTATAAGAACTGTATCAACTGCAAGGCGTGTGAAGTTGCCTGTAAAGAGGAGAATGGTGTCCAACTTGGAGCGGACAAGCACCGCATTTGGGTAGGCGTGAAAGAGATAGAAGGAGAATGGCCACTGTTGGATATTATCTCCAATACCTTTCTTCCTTCTCAATGTCAGCATTGCGAAAATGCTCCTTGTCAGGAAGTATGCCCAACCCATGCAACCTACTATGATGAAAATGGCGTAGTGAGGGTCGATAGTGATAAGTGTATCCTATGTAGTTACTGTATGGTGGCATGCCCCTATGATGCGCGCTATGTAGATGACAGAACGATGACGGTAGATAAATGCACTTTCTGTAGTGATACGAGACTGGCACGCGGAGAGACGACCACTGCTTGCCAAAACACCTGTCCTACCAAAGTCAGAACATTTGGTGATCTGGATGATCCCGAGAGCGAGATAAGTGAACTGCTTAGAACGAGAGAGCACTTTTCGCTCAAGGCGCATATCGGTACCAAACCAAAATTGTTCTACCTAACATAAGGAGGAGGAAAAATGTTTAATAAAATAATACCACATAAGCCGATTACGGTGGAGAATCTTTTCAAGTTTGACAAGACACCGTTCAACCTTTTTATGATGACTGTGACGATAATACTGTTGGCCGCTTTTGTTGTAGGTGTGCTCAATTATCTAATCCATGGGCATCATGCCTATGGTATCACTAGAGAACACCCCTGGGGATTGATGATTGCGATGTATGTCTTTTTTGTCGTAAGTTCTACGGGACTGTGTATCATCTCCTCCTTGGGACATGTATTCAAGTTCAAGAGTTTTGAGTTTATAGGGAAAAGAGCGATCTTCGGTGCAATCATCACGATCATTTCCGGTTTTGCTGTGATTGCTTTTGAGATAGGCCACCCTGTCCGGATGGCGATCTATAACACGATCTCTCCAGGTATGACCTCTGCGATCTGGGGGATGGGTGTACTCTACTCTGTCTATCTTGGGTTGATTGTGATGGAGTTTGTTTTTCTCTCCAGAGATGACCACAAGTGGTCTACGATGTTTGGACTAGGGGGTCTGCTTGTCGGACTTGCAGCACACTCCAACCTTGGAGCGGTCTTTGGCTTTCTGATAGGACGACCCGTAGCAAATGGTGTGTTCTATCCTATCTACTTCATTCTCTCCGCGATGATTACCGGTAGTTATCTAATATTCCTGATGTATGGATTTAGGTATAAAATGAAGTTTGATGAGCATATCTCTACCTTTCTGGTCCATGTTGCGAGACTACTTGGGCTTTTGATCGCGATATTGATGTTCTTTGAGTTTTGGAGATTTATGACATCTATCTATGGCAATGTACCTGAGAGAGCTGCCAGTGCGATGCATGCATTGACTTCTCCTGAGTTTCTGATTGGTGAATTTGGATTGGGTATGCTGATTCCTTTCCTCATTATTCTCATCAGCAAGGCAAAAGCGATCAAGAAACTTGTCTATGCTTCTCTCTCGGGAATGGTAGGAATATTTTTTATGCGGTATGATTTGGTACATGATACTTTGGCCTATCCTATGCAGACGATGAAAATCAGGGAGTACCAACTGGCACCGACCTGGGTACACTACTCTCCTAGTTGGACGGAGTGGGCGATAGCACTGGGTGCTTTGGGCATCATGCTGTCAATGTACTATATTGGTGAAAACTTCTTTTACCTTGACCCTAAAGAGCATGATGACTACTTTGAACACTACAAAGATGCTGAAGGGCATGAAGTGGAAGAGCACCTGATCACAGGTACAGATGCAAATAAATAATAAAGGAGGAGAGATGAAAAGAACTATCAGGCCAATACTACTGATCTTGTTAGGTCTTGGTGTACTAAACACAACTGGCTCGGCTGATCCCAGCAAAGGCGAGAAGATACTGAACAAGGTGCTGCATAAAGCAGGGGGCTGCAGTATTCCGACACCTAGAGTAGCCATGGCACACTCATTGGTAGAATGGAAGCGTATCTACGAGGCGGGTCAACTTGAGTCCGAAATACAGAAGCTCTGCCCCAAGATGGGTACAGTTGCCAAAATAGAAAATAGAAAATATGCCCAGGATGTCTTTGAATATATGGAGCATTATTCTAGCGACAGCGGTGCAATACCCGCCTGATAAGCTGATCACAGGGGTGCGTGTCGCCCACACAAAGGTGGATTCAGCTTCTACTGAAAATCTCCGGTTTTGGCCGGGGAAATATATGCTTTCTTCTTTCTTTTTACTTTCTCGCACTTCAAGTCAATATTAAAATTATGTCATAATAACAGTATTTTATCCAGAAGGATCGTATGTGGAACCAATCTATAAGACTATCATTACCAAAGTCAAAGGTAGTGAGCAATACTCGTTTGAGGATACACTAATCCGGGAGATCAAGCTGGAAATCTGGCTCAATGGTGCCAGACTCGGTGCGGTGATGTGTACGCCCGTAGACCAGGAGGCACTGGCGGTAGGGTACCTAATGAGTGAAGGGATCATTGGCAGAGTGAGTGATATTACTGAGATGACCCTGCTCAATGATGGGATGCGTATTGAAGTCACTGCCAAGGCAGACAGCCAGAGGATCGAACGACTGGACAGTGAGGCGGTGGTGATCAGTGGGTGCGGCAAGAGCATGACTGCCAATATAGACCCCGCGCAGATCAATGCAAAGGTCATGCAGAATGACTACACGATCCCTGCCTCTTTGCTCAGTGAACAGATGGCAGCCTTCTATACCCAATGTCCCCTCTACGAGGAGACAGGCTGTGTGCATACTGCCAAGCTCTATATCGATACCGATCATGCCTATATCGCAGAAGATATTGCTCAGCACAATACGATCGACAAGGTGATAGGCAAGGCACTGCTGGATGGGGCAGAGATATCCAAAGCTTTTTTAATGGTGAGTGGAAGGCTCAGTTCTGAGATGGTTGCCAAAACAGTGATGCACCAGATACCGATCCTGGCATCGCGCACTGCCTCTACCTGTCTGGGACTCCAGATAGCAGACAAGTTTGGTTTGACACTGGTAGGATTTGTGCGGGGCAAGGGGATGAATCTTTATCGCCATCCAGAGAGGATCAAAGTCTGATTTCTACTCAATAGGAAGTGTGAGGGCAACCACAAGGGATTGCCCCTACGGGATATCTAACTTTCTTGCATCAAAACGGTATTTGCCATTCTGCACTTTGACAAGTATGCCTTTGGAAAGTAGCTGCTTGAAGAGCTTAATGATAGTAGGTTTACTGATGCCTGTTTGCTCCATGATATCACCGTAGGAGTAGTTGAGCAGATTGTCATCATCCAGATTACGGATAATGAAGCGTACCAGCTCCACCTGTTTGCCGTCAATCACTGCAGCAATCGTCTTGATGATGTGTTGGGTGCGCCTAATCTCTTTTTCCTGAATGAGAGGCATGAGAATGTCATGCAATGAGTTGAGAAGTTCCTTGATACTGATAGGTTTGACCAGATAGTTCTCTACTTTGAGCTTAATCGCTTCCAGGAGCAGCTCTGTGTCTGTATGGGCAGTGGTGAGAATAGCAGGGATCTTGAGCCCCATCTTCTCCTTGATATGTCGCAGACACTCAATGCCACTCTCGTTTTCCAGCAGAATATCGGAGATGATGACATCGATATGTTGCGCTTGTAGTATGGTGATTGCTTCATCGCAGGTACGCACGGCAAAGATATTTTTGGCAAAGTCCTCCAGTATAGCAGTGGTGTGCTTGAGTAGCTCTGCCTCATCCTCAATATAGAGAATGTTAAAGCCATTGAGTATCTCGAAATCTCTTTTATGCATCCGTATCCGTCCTTTTGTGTACCTTGGGAATCTCTATGGTAAACATCACACACTGTGCCAGTGTACCGTCTCTATTTCCCATTTTATGTTGAATATTTTTGCAGCTTATCTTACCGCCCATATGTTTCTCGACAATCTGTTTGGACATATAGAGTCCAATCCCAGTACCCACGCTCTTGTGTTTGGTTGTGAAGTAGGGTTCAAATATCTTGCCAATTATAGCATCTTTTATGCCACCGGCATTGTCTATGATACTGATAATAGCATGGGTATGGGTCTTTTTACTGTAGATGCGTATACTTTTGTCTGCTGTGTTGCTTTGTGTCAGTGCATCTTTGGCATTATTGATGATGTTGAGAAGGATGTGGGTCAGCTCATTTTCGTAGCCATAGATACTGATCTTCTCTGTCTGCTCTACTGTGATACTGATCTTCTCTTTTGCAAGCTGATATTTAGTGAGATCGACAGCCTTCTGTATGGCACTTTCCAGATCAAACTGCCGATGGATCTTGTGTGGGTGAAAAAAGGTTCTAAAATCCTCCAGCGTATCTGACATATTTTGTGCCAGGAGCATGGCATCATTGACTCTTGATTCGATAAACGCTCCATCAAGTTTTCCTGCGATGAATTTACTCTCAAATCCCTGGATGATCATCATCAGTGCCCCCAGGGGCTGTCTCCACTGATGAGCAATATTTTGCAGCATCTCTCCCAGGCTGGCAAGTTTGGCCTGCTGGAACATCACCTGATCTTTTTTTCGGCTGCTCTCTACCTCTCTGGCAATTCTTTTCTCCAGCGAGGTATTAAGGGTTCTGAGTTCTTTTGTCTTCAGTGCTACTTTGGACTCCAGGGAGTCATTGAGCCGCTTGAAGTGATTCATGATCAGCAGAGCGATAAAAATACTCAGTAGAAAGGTAAACCCGATAAGCAGGAACAGCATGATGATACTGGTGTTGAACATGCGGTCGTTTCGCTGCTTTTCTGCTATGGCTTCCTTGAGATGTGACTTGATCAGACTGGAGAGATAGATATTGATCGCATTGATGTCCAAAAAAAGACTCTCTATGGTATCTGCGAGGGGTTGATCTACCTTGGTTTGAGCGGCATGAATGATGGCGAGACTTTTGGCATCGATTTTTTGCATCTTTTTCTTGACCTTGGAGAGGAGGCTGTCTTGGTAGTAATTGTCATGTTCGATCGTATAGCCAGGAAGGAAAAGCCCAAGCCAGGCATTGGCAAGCCATGGCAATCCTCCGATATCCTGTTGGCTGGAATCAAGGTAGCTTTTCCACTGTGTCTGAATGATCTCTATCGCAGACTCTATGACTTCGGCGGCATCCTCTGTTTTGATGGCATGGTGTTTGATATCATTGAGTGTATCATGGATGTTGACGCTATAAATATCTTTGATATCCTCGAGGCTAACCTGGGAGAGGGTGCGTTTTTGAAACAGTGTTTCGTAGTCATACTTTATCGCAAAGATGGAGACGAGCATAAAAAAGCCAATCGCAGCCATACCCAATGCGATAATACCGATAAGCATCTTGGTCTTTTTGGAGAACTCCAGAGCCTCAAGATACTCGTTGGCTTTGGTGTAGAGACTCTTCATCGCCCTTTCTCCTCTATCAGACCCTTTTCACCTACCAGATGGAAGGCACCGTCTCTGTAGACTGAGAGGTAGACCTGGTTGAGCAGCTGTGTATTGTGGTAGTTGATGGGAATATCCCCAAGGGTATCTCGTCCGAGCCTTTTGAGTGCCGAGACAAATCCCTCTCTTGTGATACCACCGTGAATGCTTTTGAGTGCCGTGACAGCTGACTTGGCTGCTAAAAAGGACTCAAAGGAGGCATAAGAAGGCGTGCTCTCCGGATAGTATCGTGCCAGTAGCTTACGGTAGGTATTGGCTATTTTCAGCTTGCTGTCATCATAAGAGGGAACAGTGAGAGAAAAATAGATATGTGTACCCTTCCCCTTAAGCTCCCCTATGAGCGCATCAGCATTGACAAAGGAGATTGGTGCGAAGAGGGTTCGGGGGTCATAGTTTTGGCGCCATTGTCTGATAAACCTGGCACTAGGCTTGTAAGCACCCACCAGAATGATAGCTTCCGGAGAGGCTGTTCTGATCTCCTGTAGAGCATGCTTGATAGAGAGTGTGTTTCTCTTATAGGTTCCTTCGCTGACGAGCGCTGTTTTGCGTTTCTTGAGTGCTTTGACGGTGGCATTGTACCCAGCAATACCGTAGTCATCATTTTGGTAAAAGATAGCAAACCGTTGAATATGCTTTTTCTCTGTTAGGTACTGGATAATATTCTCTATCTCTTCACCATAGGAGCTCCTGAAGTTGACAATGTTTTGCTTTTCACTGTTTCTCAGGAAGGCGGCACCCGTATAGGGGGCCACAAAAGGAATCTCCTTGATAATGGGCATGATCTTCTTGGTGGTCGGTGTACCAACAAATCCAAAGAGAGCGAAGACATGATCCTTTTCAATAAGTCTGTGGGTATTTTTCAAGGTATTTTGTGGTTCGTATTTGTCATCATAGCTGATGAGCTTTATGCGTTTATGGTGGATACCACCGGTATCATTGGTGTACTTGAAGTAGGTATTCGCCCCCTCCATCACATCTTTTCCCAGCTCTTTGTTGATACCGTTAAGGGGCAGAGAGGCTCCCAGTGTAATGGTTTGCCATATTTTTTCAGGTCTATAGAAGAGCGCGATCAAAATAACTATCATCACAACAGAAAGAATCCATAGATACTTTTGCTTCACCATCACTCCTTTTGTATGGTTATTATACTCAAATAATGTTTCACAGTGGCAAAGTAGTTGCATAAAAAGGTAAATAAAAATTTACTTTAAGAAAAAAGCAAGACTTACTGTCCTATAATTAAATAAAGTTTTCTTTACCATTGGAGGAAAGATGCAAAAAGAGTTCCTACTCTACACCACAGAGCCTTTGGCATACCCACTGGACGAATCTATCGCTGTCTGCAGTGAGATACCAGATTCACCTTATGTAATCTCAAATACAAAAGATACAAATACCCAAATATTCGCACCTGAAGTAGATTTTTACAGAAAAAACACACAAGATCCACTCTCCGAACAGATACGTAATATCAAAACGCTCTATGAGATACGAAGCAGTACCTATGACCTGGCACAGGATATGGACTACAGTCAGGAGGTTGGTAAAAAACTATTGATCGTTTTAGGAGAGAAAAACTCCGAATTGAAAGAAAAGTTAGACAATGATGGGTTTACCTGTCTCGCGTTGTCACCTGAGGGGATAGAAGATGTCAATGGACATATAGGTGCACTCACTGTCAAAACCACCAAGCGGATGCGTGGAGAGCTCGAAGTGGATCAGATACTCTGGGCTGATGCACCTGACTTTGCTATGAAACAGAGTGGGGTGTATGATCCCGAAGAGATCGGTTGGGAGAAGGCGATAGAAACACTTTATGAGAATGATGGTGTGTTTACCTACAAGAATTTTGTACAGTATAATCCTGATATTTGCCAATACAAGGGGAGATTGCTTGAGGAGACCTGTGGCAAATGTGAAGAGGTCTGCCCTTCTGTAGCGATCATCAAAACTGATGAAGACAGACAGCTGCACTTCTCAGATGTGGATTGTCATGGTTGTGGCGGTTGCGTGAGCGTCTGTCCTTCAGGTGCACTGGATTTTACCCAGATGCCTAGAGATGCCTTTGCCGAGGCAGCTACCTATTTCAAAGGACACACTGCACTGCTACTACCCAGGCAGGTAGAGATCGATGACCTGCCTCTGCCTGAGGGCGTATTGCCTTTTGCTATGGAGGGAAGAAAATACCTTCATGAGTCACACCTGCTCATGCTTTTGCAGCAAAGTGGCAATCCTCTAATCTTCTATACGGATTTTGTCTCCAAGGGTACAGGTGATGCGATACGAATAATCAATGAGATATTTGAACGAAAGTATCAGAAAAAAGCAGTCTATGTCTGCATGAATGTATCGGAGCTTGAAGCGGCATTTGCAGTAAAAGAGAGTCTGGAGGAGTGCCGGTTTGAGATGGATGATACGGGCCTTCGCAAGCGAGAGAGCTTTACCTATAGGCTGGCACATCTGGTAGGAGAGGAGGATTTAGGTGTGCTCGAGACGGGAGAGCATATTCATTATGCTGATATGCAGATCAATGAAGCAGCCTGTACGCTCTGTATGAGCTGTGTGGGTGTCTGTAATGTGGCGGCACTGACCGCGCACCCTGAGGACAACACACTCAAGTTTAACCCCTCACTGTGTACAGACTGTGGCTACTGTGAGGTGGCGTGCCCAGAGAAGGACTGTCTGGAGATGGTGCACGATACACTTTCTTTGGCTCCGGAGTACTTCAAAAAGCGCACGATGGCACATGATGAGCTGTTTGCCTGTGTGGAGTGCGGCAAAGAGTTTGCCACAGTCAAATCGATAGAGAAGATCGCGACGATGATGAAGCCGATCTTTGGCGAGGATGAAGTGAAGATCCGTACACTGTACTGCTGCGCAGACTGCAAACCCAAAGTGATGTTCAGAGACCATTTGGAGCACAATATGGAAGGAAGAAAAAGAGTATGAAAAAAGATGAAGTAAACCCGGCTAGGTCGCTCTATTACGGATTTTTCAGCAAGATGCTTGTCTATACAGAAGATCTCGGGCGATTTGATGGTCTGACAGAGGCACTGGAGGTGATGATAGCCAATCCGCTCGATGCCAATTCGGCAGAGGCACTCAAGGAGATACAGGCATTTGTGGAAACAGGTAGCCATGAAGCGCTGGTCGAAGAGTATGATGCTATCTTCCATGATCCCGAGAGTCCTATTGTGCGTACGACAGCCTCCTACTATGATGAAGGGGTGGAGAGTGGCAAGAAACGACTGGAGGTCAAGCAGTTTTTGGCAAAGACCAAAATCAGAAGGGATGAGAAGCAGTATAAAGAGCCCGAAGACAGTATCGGGTTTCTGGTGACCTTTATGCATGAACTGATCGAGCTTATTATAGCAGGAGAGTCCAGTTACAACACCCTTCAGCACTGCCTGTTTGATGAGATACTCAATGGCTTTGAGGATATCTTTATCATTGACCTTTATGAGCATGAGCGTGCCCATGCCTATCGTTCTTTGGCAGTAGTGATACAGGCATTTTTGGAGTTTGAGCGGCTCTACTTTGGTGTGACAAAGCCCAAACCCAAACCCAAGGTGGTGCGAGAGAGTGAGTCCTGCGAGTTTATCAGTGAGACAGAGGAGAAGCGCCGCGCTGCCAACAGGGTCGAACGCAGTGCTGACTCTCTGGTCAAGAGCTGCGCCTTGGAAGATGATGCCTTTGAAGATGAGGCAGGAATCTCGGAATTGTAGTCCTGATGGGCTACCCAAGGGAAGTTTGGTAGCCTCCGCTTCCCTTCGGTAGCCTATCTTTAGTGTAGGTGAAGGTCATACCTCCCCCCTGAGTATGACCTATTTTAAAAAAGGAGGAGGACATGGTCAAGGAAAGACGAGGCTTCTTGAAGAAGTTGGCGACCGCAGGTGCCGTAGCCAGTGTAGGTGCAGTAGCAGCGACCGCAGGTGAAAAGAAGCAGACACAGAGTTCCGGTGGTGTCGTCGTAGGGCACTCTCCCAAAAAAGAGATACTCTACAAAAAGACCGAGATGTGG
>JALWVW010000363.1 GCA_027079365.1 Campylobacteraceae bacterium
ACAATCCCCTCATCGCCGGCAGTGATGCCTATATCTGCTCCAACTGTGTGGTTTCCGCCTACAAGATACTCTTTGGAGAAGAAGAACAAGAAGTAGGCGGTGATTTTCACCCCAATCTACTGCTACCTAAAGAGATCAATGAACGACTCGACCAGTATGTGATCGGGCAAGATGAGGCCAAAAGGACGCTCTCTGTAGCTGTATACAACCACTACAAAAGACTCTTCAGAGATACGACAGACAATGATGTCGAGATCGCAAAGTCCAATATCCTACTCATAGGCCCTACCGGAAGTGGAAAAACCCTACTGGCGCAAACCATTGCCAGATTTCTGGATGTACCTATTGCGATCGCTGATGCCACCAATCTCACTGAAGCGGGTTATGTCGGAGAGGACGTAGAAAATATCCTTACCAAACTACTGCAGGCTGCCGATGATGATATCGAAAGAGCCGAAAAAGGCATCGTCTTTATCGACGAGGTAGACAAAGTCGCCAGAATGGGAGAAAATCGCTCTATCACACGCGATGTCTCTGGAGAAGGTGTCCAGCAGGCACTTCTCAAACTGATCGAAGGTTCCATTGTCAATATCCCACCAAAGGGAGGGCGCAAACATCCCAACCAGGAGTTTATTCAGATCGACACGACCAATATTCTCTTTATCTGTGGAGGTGCATTCGATGGACTTGAAGAGATTATCAAGCGTCGGACAGGAGACAATACCATGGGATTTGGCCAGAAAAAGCGTAGCAAAAAAGAGGAGCAGAACCTTATTCATCAGGTAGAACCGGATGATCTGGTACATTTTGGACTTATTCCCGAATTGATCGGGAGACTGCATATCTTCGCTACACTAAGTCAGATCACCAAAGAAGATATGGTACGCATTCTGACCGAACCCAAGAACTCAATCCTCAAACAGTATCAGAAACTCTTTGAGCTTGATGATGCCACCTTGACCTTTGAAGAGGAAGCACTCTCTCTGATTGCACAGAAAGCGATTGACAGAAAAACAGGTGCCAGAGGCTTGCGTTCAATCATGGAAGAGATACTTTTGGATATAATGTATTCTTTGCCAGAACTCAAAGGGTATGAAGTAGTCATCACTTCTGATGTGGTCAGCAAAGGCGCAGAGCCACTCTATCTAAAAAATAAAAAAAGTGCATAAAGAAGGAAAATAACTATGGGATTATTAAAAAGACTGTTTGGCTCTTTCTCCAAAGATCTGGCGATAGACTTAGGGACAGCCAATACATTGGTACTCATCAAAGGTCAAGGTATCAGCATCAATGAGCCTTCCGTGGTAGCCATACAGGTCAACAAACATGGACAGGAGACCATCCTCGCTGTAGGACAGGAAGCCAAAGATATGGTAGGTAAAACACCAGGAAACATCAAAGCAATCAGACCCATGAAAGACGGTGTCATCGCTGATTTCCGTACCACAGAACTGATGATCGAATACTTTATCAAGAAAGTGCACGGTCGTGGCATCTCTGCACCCCGAATCATCATCTGTGTGCCGTACGGATTGACACAGGTGGAGCGCAAGGCTGTCAGAGACTCTGCCATGAATGCCGGAGCCAGATTTGTCTACCTGATCGAAGAGCCTATGGCTGCAGCTATAGGTGCGGGGCTCCCCGTCAAAGAGCCAAATGGAAACCTGGTTGTTGATATCGGTGGAGGTACCACAGAGATCGGTGTCATCTCACTGGGTGGACTGGTACTCAGCAAATCTCTCAGGGTCGCAGGTGACAAGCTTGACAATGCCATCACTGACTATGTGAAGCGAAAATTCAACCTGCTGATCGGAGACAGGGTCGCCGAGGAGCTCAAGATAAAGATCGGTACTGCGATCAAGCTGGAGGAAGATCTTGTTACGATCGTGCGCGGTCGTGATCAGGTCGAAGGCATCCTGACCTCTATCGAAATCAGCAGTGAACACATCAGAGAAGCAATGGCCGAGCCTCTGAGACAGATCGCTGAGGCACTCAAATCCGTACTGGAAGAGACACCACCGGATCTGGCAGGAGATATCGTCGAAAATGGTATCGTCCTCACTGGTGGCGGCGCACTGATCAGGGGACTGGACAAGTATCTCTCCGATGCAGTCAAGCTGCCCGTGTATATTGCAGAAGATCCCCTCCTTGCCGTTGCCAAGGGTACAGGAAAAGTACTAGACGAACTTGACCTTCTGCAACAGACCACCTTTGAGGAGTAGTCTCCACTATGAAGTCACGGGTACTCTTCTTTCTGCTTCTGCTCGTGGCACTTTTCGTGATCGTCTCGCAAAAAAACCAGACTGTTCACAATACCATTTTGGCTTTCATTAATCCTGTCAAGCAATTCTACAAGCAGGTTACACAGAAAGTAGAAGACAGAAGCAAAAGCTATATTTTCCAAAAAGAGAATATCGAGAAATTGACCAGAGAGAACAAGGTACTCAAAAAATACCTGCTGGATCAGACGCTCTATCTACAGCAGGTCAACAACCTTTATAAAAAGCTCCCCTCACTGGAAAAACTTCCCTACAAGAGCATCACCCTAGTAGACACCATCTCCTATGTAAAACTTAACAGTTTCAATGAAGTGCTACTCACGGCACCAAAAAAAAATGCGCTCAAAGAGAATCATCCCTATGGACTCATACAGAACAATACCGTGGGTGGCACAGCTGTACTGAAAAATGGCAATCTGTATGGATATCTCGGCTCCAATCCACGGTGTAAATTTTCTGTATTCATTGGAAAAAACCGCACACCGGGTATCATAGAGGGTGTGGACAAAGAGAGCATGCTGATCAAGTATATACCAAAATGGGCCAATATCAAAGCAGGGGATCGTGTTGAGACCAGTGGCTTGGATGGCATATTTTTTGGCAATATCCCCGTAGGTACGGTAGAGAGTGTCAAAGTAGAAAACAGTTACAAAACAGCCTATGTCAAATCTTTTGCAGATACACTGCACCCTGACTTCTTTTTTCTTATTACCGATACTACCCCACGACTTGTCTCTTACTATGAGCAAAACAGCTCTTTTGCTGACCAGAACTACTCCTACAGCAAGAATGGGGATAAAACTGTAGAAGAAAATGTCACCAGTATCCCCAAAACCTTACAAACCAAAGAGTCAGAAGTAGATCTCAGTGAGTTTGAGATTCCCAAAGAAAAAATTACTGTGGAGCCTCCCCTGCCACGCAAAGTAAAACCAAAACATAAAACAAAACAGAAAAAAACCCAAAGTAAAAAGCGTACACCAAAACCGCGTACCGAATCTTTGCCTGCAGAGAGCATACCCACCCCCAAAAAAGAGTCGCCTAGGAGAAATCCGCTGGACATCTTTAGGTAACAATATACTACTTTTGTGTATAATACACAACTAAAATTAGAGGTACTCCCCATATGCCAAAACGTGAAGATATCAAAACCATTTTACTGATAGGATCAGGACCCATTGTTATCGGACAAGCCTGTGAATTTGACTACTCCGGTACACAGGCTGCCAAAACTCTCAAAGAGCTCGGATACAAGGTTGTGCTCATCAACTCCAACCCTGCAACGATCATGACCGATCCGGAATTTGCCCACCGTACCTATATTGAGCCAATCACCGAAGAAGTGATTGCCAAGATTATCCAAAAGGAGAAGGTGGATGCCATCCTTCCTACCATGGGTGGACAGACAGCACTCAATGTGGCAATGAGTATGCATGAGCAGGGAATGCTAAAAGGTATCGAATTCCTCGGAGCCAATCCCGAAGCGATCAAAAAAGGCGAAGACAGGCAGGCCTTCAAGGAGGCTATGATCAAGATCGGAATGGATCTGCCTGTCTCCCGCTATGCCTACAACATAGATGAAGCACTCGACGCTGCCAAAGAGATCGGTTTCCCTCTTATCATCCGCGCCTCCTATACCCTCGCCGGTGGCGGTTCCGGTGTCGCTTACAATATGGATGAGTACAAGGAGATCGTCAAAGGTGGGCTGGAAGCGTCTCCTATCTCTGAGATCCTTATCGAAGAGTCTCTACTGGGCTGGAAAGAGTATGAGATGGAGGTAATCCGTGACCAAGCAGACAACTGCATCATCGTCTGCTCGATTGAAAATCTCGACCCCATGGGTGTGCATACAGGAGACTCTATTACTATCGCCCCCGCATTGACACTGACAGACAAAGAATACCAGCACATGAGAGATGCCTCCTTTGCTATCCTGCGCGAGATCGGTGTGGATACTGGCGGCTCCAATGTACAGTTTTCTATCGACCCAGACACTGGCCGTATGATCGTCATCGAGATGAACCCCAGGGTCAGCCGCTCCTCTGCTCTGGCTTCCAAAGCCACCGGCTATCCTATTGCCAAGGTGGCAACACTTCTGGCTGTAGGCTATACGCTGGATGAAGTGACCAATGACATCACCGGTACCCCTGCCAGTTTCGAACCAGTCATCGACTATATCGTCACCAAAGTACCGCGATTCACCTTTGAAAAATTCCCTATGGCAGACTCTACCCTGACCACAGCCATGAAGTCTGTCGGCGAAGTAATGAGTATCGGACGCACCTTCAAAGAATCCTTCCAGAAGGCACTCTGCTCACTGGAGACAGGCTTGACAGGATTTAACCCCATTGAGAGTGGGGAGGAAGAACTCATTAGAGAGATACGCCGACCCAATGAAAACCGTATCCTCTATGTATTTGAGGCGCTCAGGCGAGGCATGAGTATTGATGCGATCTTTGATCTCTGCAAAATTGACCGCTGGTTCCTCTATCAGCTTGAAGAGCTTATGCTCAGCGAAAAAAGTATGGATGCTTCCCTTCTCACTGATGCAGCAAGACTTAGAAAGATCAAGTCTGAAGGCTTCTCAGACCCAATGATCGCCACAGTGATCAACCAAAAAGAGGGACTTGGGTTAAGCGAAAATGATATCTATACTGCCAGAGAAAAGCTTGGTATCACCCTAGAGTACAATGAGGTAGACACCTGTGCTGCTGAATTCAAGGCACTCACCCCCTACCTTTACTCTACAACAAACATTACAAAGCTCCTCACTCCTAATTCCTCACTCCTAATTCCTAATTCCAAAGACCGCAAGGTCTTGGTCATCGGTGGGGGTCCTAACCGTATCGGTCAGGGTATTGAATTTGACTACTGCTGTGTACATGCGGCCTTTGCACTGGAGGATATGGGCATCAAATCTATCATGTACAACTGCAACCCCGAAACCGTCTCTACAGACTATGACACCTCTGATATCCTCTACTTTGAGCCTATTGACTTTGAGCATGTGCGCCATGTGATTGAGCTGGAAAACCCAGACGGCGTCATCGTGCACTTTGGGGGACAGACTCCACTCAAACTTGCCAAAGGTCTCACTGCTATCGGTGCCAAGATCTCCGGCACCACTGCCAAAGTCATTGATCTGGCTGAAGACAGAGAACTCTTCTCCAACTTCATCAATAAGCTAGGGCTCAGACAGCCGGACAACGGTACAGCCTTTGCCAAGGATGAATCTATGGTGATCGCCAACCGTATCGGTTATCCTGTACTGGTACGCCCAAGCTTTGTGCTGGGAGGGCGAGGTATGCGTACGGTCTACAGTGACGCTGAGTTACGTCGATACATGGATGAAGC
This sequence comes from Campylobacteraceae bacterium, assembly GCA_027079365.1. GTDB lineage: Bacteria > Campylobacterota > Campylobacteria > Campylobacterales > Sulfurovaceae > JAAXPZ01. The sequence continues at coordinate 5,631 of JALWVW010000363.1, forward strand.
TGTCTCTGTTTCCCATGATGCACCTGTACTCATTGACAAATTTCTGGACAATGCTGTCGAACTGGATGTCGATGCTATCTGTGACGGCAAAGAGGTCTATATCGGCTCAGTGATGCAGCATATAGAAGAGGCGGGGATTCACTCCGGTGACTCTGCCTGCTCTCTGCCACCTGTCTCTATCTCCAAAGCCTTGCAAGAGGAGATCAAAGAGCAAACAGCAGCCATCGCACTGGGACTGGGAGTGATAGGACTGCTCAATATCCAGTATGCTATCCACAAAGGTGAAATCTATCTAATCGAAGTCAACCCAAGAGCCTCCAGAACTGTACCGTTTGTCTCCAAGGCTACGGGCGTACCACTGGCCAAAGTTGCCACCAGAGTGATGATCCAGGGTGACTTAAGAGAGGCACTTGCTTTCTATGACACCTTCAAGGTAGTCAATTTTGACAAGAAGATCATGGAGCCAACACTCAAGAATCTTGTCGCCGTCAAAGAGGCAGTCTTTCCCTTCAATAAACTGCCTGGTTCTGACCTGATTCTGGGGCCAGAGATGAAGTCGACCGGTGAAGTGATGGGGATCAGTGAAAACTTCGGTATGAGCTTTGCCAAGAGCCAGTTTGCCTCCAAAAACAACATCCCACTCACGGGGAAACTCTTTATCTCTCTAACAGAAAATGACAAGCCTATGGCAGGAGAGATTGGTAAGGCGTTTGAAAAACTGGGATTTGAGATCGTAGCCACTTCTGGTACACATACGGCACTTCTGGAAGCTGGTGTGACTTCAGAAAAGGTACTCAAGATCTCTGAAGGCCGCCCCAATATCGACGATATGATCCGCAACGAGGAGATCGCACTGGCGATCAATACAAGCGACAACAAATCCAGCAAGGATGATGCCAAGACCATCCGCCAGTCTGTGCTGAGCAATCATGTGCCCTACTTCACCACCGTAGCAGCGGCACTCGCCACCGCAGAGGCGATCAGAGAGTTGCAGGCCACAGGAGGCGTCACGGAGCCCAAAGCCCTCCAAGACTACTTAAGCTGATCGGACAACAGACAGTGAACGAAGAGAGCTTGGTATATCTGACGCACACCGATACCACTATCGGTTTTGTCTCGCAAGATGCCCAAAAGCTAACTGCCATCAAAAAGCGTCCGCCCCACAAGCACTACATCAAGGCCGTAGACAGCCTCTCCACCCTTGCGCAGCACACACGTATCCCTATCAGGCACAAAAACAGAATCCGTAGAGCCCATAGAAGTACCTTCATTCTGCCAAACGGGCACTCTTATAGAGTTATCCATGATTCTAAGCATCTAGCACTTATCTCCAAACTTGCTTGGGCATACTCCACCTCCGCCAATCTCTCTGATAAACCTTATGATGAACAATGGGCAAGATCTGTAGCCGATGTGGTAATCGAACCATTAGTAGACAAGGGCACGCCTTCGAACATCTACAAAATCAATAACCGAAGTATCCAAAAAATCCGATAATACCTACATCATCATCAAATGCATTTCTTATGCCAACCGTAGGGTGTTGTCCCATGACAACACCATTTATTTGTTATTTGTATGATTGGTGTTGTAGAGGGGTACAACACCCTACAGTTTTCGGCACCATTTTAGGAACAGTCTGTCAGGATTGACCCTGCTGTCCATCTCCCTGCTCTCCACGATCATCTCTGTCAGCCACTTAGCCATCAATGGAGCAAAGACAAAGCCCCTACCCCCAAGTCCATTACAGACAAAGAGATTGTCAATATGTTTCAAAGGTGGCTTAGCACCTTTGAGAATTTTGGGATAGGTATCCAGCATCCAGGGACTATCTATCACTCTACCTACTAGAGGAAAGTAATCCTTGGAGCCCGCACGCATCCCACAAAAGGTCTCCTTGAGGACAAAGTCACTGGTATCGACCATCTCTTTGGCTTCTGCCTCCAGAGAAGCCAATGGCCTGCCATCACAGACTACACAGGGGTCTTTGGCTTTATTATGGGTGGCTCCCAGCTTAATAACACCATTGATATTATTTGATATGGATATCTTCTTGTGCATACTTACGTCCAGCTTCAGGTCACTGTAGTAATCCCCTCTGCTTCCCCATGTGCCTCTCACCCCCATATATCGCATATCAAAGAGGATATTTTGATAGCCAGTAGCCAATACGATATGTTTGGCTTCGATATATCCCCCCTCGTTCCCACTCTCCTGAGTGGGAATGCATACATTCACTTTTTGGGAGTTAGAAGTCTTTCTACTGTTTGCATTCTCACATGCATTACCACGCAAAGCATGGGAACGAGCTTCAATATGCCAAATATCTTCATCAAACACCAAACTCTTCACATCCATCTGCGAAAACGCCACCCTCTCCCAGATCGCCTGACACATCCCCTGCGCATCACAGACCCCTGCCTCATAAAAGAGAAAGCTGTCATGGTTCTCTTTGATTCCCAGAGAAGCTAACTGCTCGGCATTCAGATATTCATATTTGGAAATATCGAACTCTTCATAAAGTTCAAATTTTTGGGCATCCTCTGCATCTTTTGGCATACGGATCACCCCTGACTGCGTAAAGTACTCAGGGAAGTGTTCTAGATAAAATGCTTTGGCATACTCAAAGGCTTCATTGGTAAGCGACTGCAAAGGTGAGCCTTTGCCGATCTTGGGAGAGACAAAGGCACCCGCAGCACCCGATCCACCACTCGCAGGTGCAGCAGAGCGATCAACCAGCAGGACATCCTGCCCTGCCTGTTGCAGTGCATACGCTACAGAACAGCCAGCGATCCCTGCACCGATGACGACAGTGTCAAAGATATTGGTAGGCATATTTCTCTATCGCTTCATTTATAAGTGCCTGCCAAGTCTCATCAGGCTGCCAGGCTCGGTGTGCCATCTCCTCTGCTTCGCTATGAGGCATGCTCATCTCTACGATATGGTAGATAGTCATAAACGCCGACACCCGCCAATTGCGGGCACAGTGCAGCCACACCTTACGATCCTGCACACTACGCAGAATATCCCTCAACAGCTCATAATCCTCCAGCGTAGGCGCTGCAAAGGTCACAGGCAGATGGATATACCTCATCCCTGCTCTGCTCACGAGACTGTCCTCATCCCCCAGCGTCTCAGAGTCACTCTCCTGACACAGAGAAATAACAATCTCATAACCCTGCTCTGCCATACGAGAGAAATCCTCTGCCGAGGGAAGTGCAGAGGTCATGAGGTTAGGGTGAATGGATTGTTGATGTGAGGCTTGCATCATTTAAACCGAGATCTCCTTGATATCCGCAATCTCTCTAAAACTCTTATAGATAGACCCAATCAATGCCAATCGGTTGCTACGCAATGCCTCGTCCTCAGCATTGACCATCACACCATCAAAGAAGGCATCCAGCTCCCGCTTGAGTCCGAAGAGGGCTTCAAGTTGTTGCTTGTAGCTATCAAATGTGAGATTGTTCACCTTTTCATAGGCAGTATAGAGGCTTACCTCTGCATCTTCAGCGAAAAGACTGACATCGATAGAGAGGGCTGCATCCAAGTCCACATCTTTGGAGATGTTGGCTACACGCTTAAAGGTACTAAACTGCTCTTTAAATACCTCAGAACTGACGATCTCATTGAGGGCTGCGACCTTTTTGGCGATCTTATTGATATCCCGCTCTCCGCTGGCAAGCACTGCTGCGATGACGGAAGGGTTGGCATCGAGAGACTTATTGATACGCTCGATGATAAACGCTCGTAGCTGATCGGTGTCAAACGCTGTATACTCTGCTTGGAGCAGCGTGATAATGTCGTCGATATCAAAAGGCAGATCATAGGCTGTCACGATCCGTACGATGCCATTGACTGCTCTGCGCAGTGCAAAGGGGTCCTTGGAGCCTGTAGGGATCTTGCCTACCGAGAAGAGCCCAAAGAGTGTATCAAGCTTGATACTCATTGCCACAATAGAGGAGAAGATAGAAGTTGGCAGCTCTGCACCCTCACCTACGGGCATATACTGCTCTTTAATAGCGTTGTATACCAGCGGGTCCTCTCCGAGTGCTTTGGCATAGTAGTACCCCATAAGCCCCTGAAGCTCGGTAAACTCATAAACCATCTCGGACATGAGGTCTGCCTTGGCTAGCTCAACAGCTCTGTCCATGAGCTTCTCCAGATCAGCATTACTCTTGCCAGTTTGAGCAGATACTTTCTCCATATAGAGTACCAACAGTCTCAAGGCGATGTTTTTCTCTCGTACGATCTTGTCTGCCAAGGTACCCAGTCCATCAATGAACTGCACCTTGTCTAGCCCCTTGGTGCTGAGTCCGCTTTTGAGGTCATTACGGTAGAAGAACAGTCCGTCTGCCAGTCTGGGCTTGAGAACCCGTTCATTCCCTGCGACTACTTTACTATAGTCATCGGTATAGGCATTGCTCACCACCACGAACTTGTTGGCGATCTTGCCATGTTCAAAGACAGGGAAATAGCGCTGATGCTCTTTCATGGAAGTGATGATCACCTCAGGAGAAAGCTCCAAAAAGAGTGCGTCGAAGCCGCCGACCAGTGCTTTGGGATTCTCAGTGATCGCCACGACCTCTGCCAGCAGGGCTTTGTCTCGTTCGATCGTGATCCCATGCGCTGCTTCTAGGGCATCAAACTCAGCCAGTATCTTCGCCTCTCTCTCGGCAGGTCTGAGCATCACCGCACCCTCAGCCAATAGATT
>JALWVW010000364.1 GCA_027079365.1 Campylobacteraceae bacterium
ACAGATACGGCTATGCTGGTGCGTGAGCATATTGAAAGCTTTTCAGACACCGGACTTCTCACGATCGCGGGAGGGAAGTGGACAAGCTATCGCAGCATGGCAGAATCAGCTGTTGATATGGTACTTGACAAACTGGGGAAGAACCCAGAGAGTCACCCCTGCAGTACAGAAAATACCCCACTGGTCGGATCTCAGCACCTTACAGCAAATAGCGACCTGTCCCCAGGCCTACATCAGCGCTATGGCGACCAGGCCTCCAAGGTCAGACAGATCGCCATCGAAGAGGACGCAGGAGAACTGCTGCACGAGGAACTGGAGATCAGCAAAGCTGAGCTACTCTATACCATACGGCACGAGTATGTGCGCAAGCCCTTGGATTTCATCGTCCGCAGAGTCAATCTGGGCTTAATCGACCAGACACGCGCCGAAGCGCTGCTGCACAAAGTTTCCCTTATTCTAAAGGATGAATGCAATATTTCAGACGATACAATGCGCCTACAGGAAGAGGAATCACTCTCCCTGCTAAGAAAGGGAATTTAGTGATAACCGTGAAATAGTTTCAAAATAGTCCTCAATAATATCGAAGCGTAATAGGGCTATACTCTTAAGAATATATTAAAGGAGAAGCAAGGTGTTAAGAAAAATATTTCTTCCCACTATATTGGTTTTATTGGCCTATGGATTTTGGATCAGTCCAAACTTTAAAGAGATCACAGCGGGAGTGGCCATTTTTCTCTTTGGAATGCTTTCTCTCGAAGAGGGATTTAGGGCCTTTTCGGGCGGTGCACTCGAAAGAGTGCTGAAAGCCTCCACGGACAAGCTGTGGAAAAGTATCAGTTTTGGCTTTGTCTCAACTGCGATTATGCAGTCGAGCTCCCTGGTTTCCGTACTGACCATTTCTTTTATCGGTGCTGGCTTGATAGGGCTATACCAAGGTATCGGCATCATTTTGGGAGCCAATATCGGTACCACTACGGGTGCCTGGCTCATGGCTGGCTTTGGACTCAAGGTCAAGATCTCTGCCTATGCCATGCCCATGCTGGTCTTTGGAGTCATCCTTGTCTTTCAGAAAGCAAAATCTCTCAAGGGGATAGGCTATGTCCTGACCGGTCTAGGCTTTCTTTTTCTGGGCATTCACTATATGAAAGAGGGCTTTGAGGCGTTCAAAGATACTGTCGATCTCGCCTCCTTTGCCGTACCTGGCTTCAAGGGACTACTGATCTATATCGGTATCGGTATCCTCGCTACGGTCATCATGCAGTCTTCGCATGCGACTATTGTATTGATCCTCGCAGCACTCTCTGTCGGGCAGATCACCTACGAGAATGCCATTGCCCTCACTATCGGTGCCAACATCGGTACAACCATCACCGCCATCATAGGATCGCTCAGTTCCAATATCGAAGGGAAACGGCTTGCCGGTGCCCATTTTATCTTCAATGTCGTCACTGCAGCAGTTGCAGTCGCATTGATGCCCTATATTATTACGACTGTCGCTTTTATCAGTGATTCACTTGGTATCGCCGGCACCAACCATACCCTCCGCCTGGCAGTTTTTGATTCACTTTTTAAAATCATGGGCGTGATACTGTTTATTCCCTTTGTCAACAAACTCGTACTTTTCCTCGAACGCGTATTTAAGAAACAAAGTACGACTTCTCATGATGAGGTTCTCAAGGCAGAGCATCTCAATGACTCTGCACTGGAGTTTCCCGCTACTGCACTCAAAGCCACACTAGATGAATCCAGAGCCCTGATGAAGCGCACCATGAGGATCATTGCTACGGGCTTGGGGCTGGAGGGAAAACTTCTACTCTCAGAGGCAGACTTGAAGCATATTCTTGATCAAGACTGCTGTCAAAATATTACCGACATTGAACCTCTCTACAATAGAGAGTTGAAAGGTGTCTATGGTGAGATTGTCGCCTTTGCCATCAAAGCACAGTCAGAGGTTGACGCAGCATATATCACAAGTTTTCACAATATCAAGCTAGCCAACAGAAACAACATTGAAGCGGTCAAAATGACAGAACAGCTGCAACACAACCTCAGCAAATACCTCCACAGCAACAATATATATATCAAAGAGCAGTACGTCAAGATGGTCAAGCGTATCGCCAAACTCATACGCAGAATACACATCATCAGTCAGATAGAGGACAAAGAAGAAGCCCTGCATGCCCTCATAAAAGCTAGAAAGATATTGGAGAAGAACGATATCGTCTCCAACGGAAAACTGGACAAACTGATACGGGGACACCTTATTAGCAATGAGATGGCCTCTTCATTGATGAATGACAGTGCCTATACCAACAACATCATCAAGAGTCTTATCGTCTCTACTGGTGTACTTTGGGTGGACGCCAATGTAGACATAAGGAAGTACCGCGAAGAGATATTTTTAGACAAGGAGGAGAATAAGGATGGATAAGATAGACCTCAACAAGCTTTTTCCCGTCAGGCCAAGACACTTTCATGAAAGTGAGGTTTTTGATGTGGCAGTGATCGGCGCAGGGGTAGTAGGCTGTGCGATCTTCAAAGCATTTTGTGAACAGGGAGCCAAAACGGTGTTGGTCGAAAAAGCCAATGATATCCTAGAGGGTGCCAGCAAGGGTAACAGTGCCATCCTACACACTGGATTCGATGCACCGCCGGAGTCTCTGGAACTTCAGTGCGTACAGGCTGGCTATGCAGAGTATAGGAAGATTTACAAAGAAATGAACCTTCAACTGCGCCCTACCAAAGCTATGGTTGTCGCATGGAGCGAGGAGCAATTAGAAAAACTCGATGCTATCCAGAAAAAGGGCTTTGGCAATGGGGTCAAGGAACTCGATCTCATCGATGCCAAGCAGGTACACAAGTTGGAACCCAACCTCTCTGACCATGCACAAGGTGCCATCATCGTCCACGGTGAATCCGTCATCGATGCCTGGTCTGCCCCGCTGGCCTATGTCAAAAAAGGTCTCGCACATGGTGGCAAGACTGCCTTTAGCCATGAGATCACAGGCGGACACTACACTGGCGAATATTGGGAGTTAGAAACCTCCCAGGAGCCTATTCGTGCCAAAACTGTCATCAATGCCGCAGGACTCTATGGTGATGTCGTAGAGAAGATCAGTGGCAATGTCG
>JALWVW010000365.1 GCA_027079365.1 Campylobacteraceae bacterium
AGAGGGATCTTTCCTTTTATGAATTTACTGTCAGCACACAAAAAACATTTGTACCTGCATTGATCTTCAAAAATGTCAAACGCATGACAGGAAATATAGATACACTCAGAAAAGCACTTGTTGCAAAACTCTAATGCCTCTTATTCACGATATCTGTCAATACATCATGCGCATGGTTGATAGCCATTGCGATTGATCCACCACTGTCAAAGACAATATCCCCCACCATATATAGCCCTTCGACACTCGTCTCATGCTGTGCATTGAAGATCGGTTGTCCATCCTCATCCAACTCGATATGGCAGCTACGGAGAAAATCTACAGGGGTAGTGCCCCCAAGGGCATAGATGATTCTGTCGTAGATCACAGGGTAGCCATTACTATAGTTTACTTTAATTCTTCCATCATGGTTCTCTACTGAATCAATATCCGTTTCGTAGCGCACACGAAGCCGCTCTTCCTGGTCATACTGGGTGATCATCTCACGATTGATATCATTGGCTCTGGCAAAGGAATCCCGACGATAGGAGAGGGTTACTTCATTATCTGTACTCAGGTGACAAGCGTACTCCAGCGCTGTATCACCCCCACCTACAACCAATATCTTCTCGTGCCCTCTACAATCATGGGGATTGTGATTAACAAATTTCCGAATCGTTCTAGGTATCTTATAAGAAGGTTTATTGGGTTTGCCCATCCTACCTATAGCAATGATGACATTTTTGGCTCTATAGGTTCCATTATTTGTCGCCACGGAAAGTGTATCGTCCTCTTCCTTTGTCACACCGAAGACTTCTGTATTAAAAAGTGTATCGATCCTGTCATCATCCAACAGTGTCTCAAAGTAATCCAGTGTACTCTCTTTAGTGCCATCAAAGAATTCTACATTGCCTTTGATCGTGACCTCTTGCCCCTGCCAGTCTTTATCTACGCGTTTGGCATCCTTATAGTACTGCCTGATCGTTTGAGAGTGATTGTCCCCTTTTTCGATAAATAGAATCTTTTTTAGTCCAAAGATAGAGGCCTCTACAGCAGAAGCAATCCCGCCTGGCCCTCCACCGACAATAGCAATATCGTAAAGATTTTCCATAGTGCGTCTCCTGTTTCATTTGATCTCTTGAGATAATATTTTATTATACTATAAATATGCTATTTTGTGTTTTATAGCCAAGAAATTATTAGGTATTTGACACCCGACCCTATCTATACTAGTCATAAAATAAGTAGGTAACACCCTAAAGTTATTTTATAATAATCCTAGCCCAAGCTTCCTTATCTCCTCTACTTTATGAAAATGAAATGTCTTAAATTCGCTAGTATCTGGCTCCAAAAGTAAAATATTCTTATCGATCTGATCTAAGATATTTTTGGTCTGATTATACATCAGCAGTCGGATAGATCTCTCCAGCATTTCTATCACGTTGAAGGTCTTGAAGAAATTGTCCGGCAGTGTTTTGGAAAAGGAATTTCGTCCTACCACATCCACAGCCAATACCTCTTCATGACTACTCTCCCTTAGTCCCAAATTTTCACAGAGAAAACCATCTCCGTAGACACGCTCTTCGATGACCTTCTCCTCAAAGATTCCCGGTATCGCCATGGTGGCAAGTACCGCATCTCGCATCGGCACCCTGTCATCTGCAGTAAATACCCTCTTGTCTCCAGTCTCGAGATCTGTCGCAATGATCTTGAGTGGGATTACCACATCAGACATCATCCTCCCCCCAAAGATCGCATCAAATATCTTCTCGATTCTTGCACTATCGACTATAGAATTTCCACTGATTGAAAATTTGATCCATTTTGTCACCGAAGCAAACGATTTTAGTTTCTCATGTATCTGTGTCTCCCTCATACCTATCGCAAGACAGGCACCGATGATACCTCCCATGCTCGTACCGATGATCTCTGCTGGCTTGAGACCCTTGCGTTCCAGGTCATACAGTATCCCCAGATGTGCGATGCCCAGGGCACCGCCTCCAGAAAGCACCAGCGAAAACGGCTTATCTTTTCCTGTACTACTCATGACAGCACCTCCTTGTATCTCTCTATTTTCTCTGCCAAAGGCATTTTGGCATAGGCGGCAGAGGGAGAGGGCAGATAGCTCGTCTCAAGCCAAAGATAGCCAAAATGCACCCCATAGAGTGCTTCTGCCTTCCTCCCTGTAAATGCAACTTTACTGATAGAGGGGTAACGCTCTATCAGTGCAGCGATATCATTGACCACCTCACCCTCCAGCGAACTATCTAGGGAATTCTCTCTGCTACAGCTGGCTATCATATCCCACAACCCCAGCTTTGCCTCCTTGAGCAACCAGATCTTCTGGTCACGATTGTTGATGGGATACCCTGTGACTGCAGAGAGGATCTTCCAAAACTGATTGCGAGGATGCGCATAGTAGAAGTCATTTTTAACTGATTGGATACTGGGAAATGAACCCAGTATCAATACCCTAGTGTCTTTGAATAGTATGGGCTCAAAGGGGTGTGCTATCGTTTCATTATTCATTTTCCGCCTTCACTAGAGTTTTTTGAGGAAGTTTTCCAGTTTGTTAATCTGCGCCTTAGAGATATTTTCCACCACCAGACTTACCCAGCCACCTTCGTCAGAGAGGGTATAGAACACTTTGGAATCAGCCAATGCTTTGGCTGGTTTGCCCTTCTTCTCTTTGACCCGTTGCCTGATCTCCCGCAACGGCAGCTTCTTTGAAAGCACTTCATTGATCAGAAGCATGATCTTGCCCTCATCTCCAAGTTTATTGATCTCCTGTGCCGCACTGTAGCCTATACTGCCCTCTTTGAGTGCTTCGAGTACTTTGGGAGAGAGGGAGAAGATCTTGAGACGGTTGATCAGCGTAGAGACAGAGATCTGGCCCAGTCTCTGTGTGATCTGCTCCATCTGCGCTCTTTGGGCACGTGTCTTCTCATCCAGCCCCTTGAGTACCCCGCTGTCTGCATTGCGAAAGCGATAGAGTAGCTTTTTGACCGCTTCAATATCCATCTCCAGACTCAGCCCGATATACTGCAGTATCCCCACTGTCTGATCATAAGGATTGAGATCCTCTCTCTGCATATTTTCAGAGAGCATGATCAGCATCGCCTCCTGATCATTGACATCCT
>JALWVW010000366.1 GCA_027079365.1 Campylobacteraceae bacterium
CCTGATCAGACTGGCAGAGGCGATCGCTGCTCGATAATAGCTCATCTAATATTTAAGGCTGAAATATGAAAAGTACACCTTCGGTGATCATCAGAATATTCCTCTGGGGAGTTTTACTTATTGGTGGCTTATATATCAGCATCAAACAAGATATTATACAACATGCAGTGCTTTTTCATAATATTATTTTTCACTGTCTAAGTTTTGCTATAGGACTCATACTGATATATTTTGCATTTAAGGCATCTGCAAGAGGAGGCAGAGAGCTGGCAAAAGAAGGTCGCAGTGGTGATTTGGCACGATTAGAAACTGATACTCTTGTTACAAGTGGTATCTATGCCAAGATGCGCCACCCTATGCTTTTTGGTCTAATGCTCATTCCTCCTGGTCTTGCTTTCCTCGTTGGCTCTCCTACTTTTATTCTTCTCATAGCTCCCTTAGAACTACTCTTTATAGCATTGATGACACTTATCTTTGAAGAAATGGAGTGCAGAATAAAATTTGGTAAAGCTTACAAAACATATGCACAAAAAGTACCAATGGTATGTATAAAAAAGAGTTGTCTAAAAGAACTCTTCGCCTAGCACCAAAGCAATCCTTCTTCCAAACACAAATCGATACTGTAACCAAACGTACAAATAAAGATCATTTCAACTGATTCTAACATGCAGCCTACTAAATATAAAAGTAAAAAAGCTATACTTTTTCATTATATTTTCTTGAGGAGGAAAAAACATGAAAAAACTACTTCAGATCATTGCAGTGGGCTTTGCCCTGTTTAGTACAACACTTACCGCAGGTGACACGATCAAGATCGGTGCCATCGTAGCCGCTACGGGACCGGCATCCTTTTTGGGTGATCCGGAACTCAAAACACTCAAACACTATACTGAGAAGATCAATGCAGCTGGCGGTATCAATGGAAAAAAACTTGAATTGGTCGCCTATGATACTGGTGCCAATCCTAAAAAAGCGGTCACCTTTACCAAGAGACTGCTGCACAAAGATGGTGTTGTAGCGATCATTGGGCCTTCCACCAGCGGAGAGACGATGGCGATCATTCCTATGATGGAAAAAGCAGAGGTACCCTTGGTTTCCATGGCAGGTGCTGTGGCGATCATCAATCCGGTCAAAAAATATATCTTCAAGATCGTGGCCACTGACAGAATGGCTTGTCAGCGTATCATGCAGGACCTCAAAGACAGAAAGCTCACCAATCTCGCCCTTATCTCGGGCAGTGGTGGGTTTGGAAAATCTATGAGAAAGCAGTGTAAAGAAGTGGCGCCAGACTACGGTATCAAGATCGTGGCAGATGAGACCTATGGTAAAAAAGATACTGACATGACTGCCCAGCTACTCAAGATCAAGAATACAGCTGATGTACAGGCTGTGCTCAATCCAGGCTTTGGACAGGGGCCAGCCATCGTAACCAAAAACTATGCACAGCTCAAGCTAACCGCGCCCCTCTATCAGTCTCATGGTGTCGCATCCAAAAAATATATTGAGATTGCCGGTGCTGCTGCCGAAGGTGTTAGACTGGTCTCCCCTCCCGTGGTCGTAGCAGACAAACTGGATGACAGCCACCCTGTCAAAAAGACAGCACTCGCCTACAAAAATGAGTACGAAAAGGCTACAGGATCACAGGTCTCAAGCTTTGGCGGTCATGCCTATGATGCGCTGTATGTGATCACCAATGCAATCAAGGCAGCCGGATCAGCAGACCCAAAGAAGATCAGAGATGAGATCGAAAAGACCCAGAACTTCGCCGGTGTAGACGGTGTGGTCAACATGAGTGCCACAGATCACCTCGGACTGGATACCAAATCAGGCATGGTGCTTCTAGATATCAAAGACGGTGACTGGACAATCGTAAAATAGACCCATGACAGAGCTTTTTGCTTTTCTACTCTCTGGAATCACTGTCGGGTTTGTCTATGCCCTGGTAGGCATGGGCTTTACCGTCATCTACAACTCCAGCGGCATTATCAACTTTGCCCAAGGTGAGTTTGTGATGGCAGGGGGCATGAGTATGGTCTTTATCCTCGCTGCTGGTGTACCACTGGTGCCTGCCTTTGCTCTGGCGGTTCTCCTGACTGCCCTGTTGGGTGTCCTTCTGTGGAAACTCACCGATCTTTCCAAAGACAGCTCACAAGTCTCACTCATCATACTGACGCTTGGATTTGCTATCTTTTTGCGCGGTCTGGCAGAAGTGGTTTTCGACAAGGAGCTGCATACGATTCCCTCTTTTGTCGGTGAAGGGTCCCTGGAGCTCTATGGTGCGATCCTGAGCTACCAATCACTACTGATCATCGTTGTTTCTATCCTGATCGTGATCTCACTGTGGTTTTTTTTCAAAAAGACACGCCTCGGTAAAGCCATGATCGCAGCTTCAGACAATGTCGAGGCTGCCAAACTCATGGGTATCAATATCAAACAGATCCTCATGCTCAACTTTGCCATCTCTGCTTCTATCGCAGCGATAGGCGGCATACTGCTCACCCCTATCACCTCTACCAACTATGAGGTTGGTATCATGCTGGGTCTCAAAGGCTTCGCCGCTGCGATCATCGGGGGACTGAGCAACCCCTTCGGTGCGGTACTTGGTGGGCTGATACTTGGTATCATGGAAGTTCTGGTTGCTGGCTATCTCTCTTCTGAGTACAAGGATGCTGTAGCATTTGTCATTATGCTAGCGATCCTTTTCTTCCGTCCAGGCGGGATCTTCTCCAACCTCAAAGCACAGAGAGTCTAGCCTATGAAAACCGTAAAACTTTCCAGATCATTGATCATCTTGGCAGTCATTCTCGCCCTCATTCCCTTTTTTATGAGCAATGATTTCTACTATGAAATCGCTATCGTAGCTCTCTTTAACTCCATGATCGTGATCGGCCTCAATCTACTTATGGGCTATGCTGGTCAGATCTCTCTGGCACATGGCGCATTTGCAGGATTGGGAGGGTATATATCCGCAGTATTGGTGGGACACTTTGGGCTGCCCCCTCTAGTTTCTATAGGTGCTGCACTGGTATTTATGGCACTTTTTGCCTATGTCATCTCCAAACCCATACTCAAACTCTCGGGGCATTATCTGGCTATGGCAA
>JALWVW010000367.1 GCA_027079365.1 Campylobacteraceae bacterium
TGGACTTTTTGGGTCTGTTTACCTCGGTGTTTCTGACGACCTTTGGCGGAGGGATGATCCGTGATATACTTGTGGACAGACACCCCTATGTGTTTACCCATATGATACCTGCGACGCTTATGTTTGTACTGGTAGTGATCATGATCCTGATGCGTGTGCACAAGAAGGAGAGTTTCGAGGGGCATCCTCTGTTTGTCCTGGCTGATTCGATCGGGCTGGTCTCCTTCGGTATCGCGGGGGCACTGACGGCACTGGAGAGTGGGTTTAATCTGGCTGGTGTGCTGGCACTCTCTTTTACTACGGCTACTGGCGGAGGTGTCTTGCGGGATATCATCGTCAATGAAGTCCCCTTTGTGTTTAAGGCAGGGTTTTTATATGGTACTGTAGCACTGCTGGCGGGTCTGCTTATCTACCTGCTTACACAGTGGGGGATGATCAATTTCTATTCGATGGCTGTGGTTTTGGTATTGGGTGTACTACTGCGTATTGTTGCGTATTATCGTAATTGGGCTATTCCATCGGTTTGAATTGTGGTAGGCTTGTAGGGTGTTGCCCCATGACAACACCGCAAATGTGGAGTGATATTGTACGGTATGTATTTATGGGTGTATTCGCCGTTTAGGTTGACGGTGTTGTAGGGGTACAACACCCTACAAAAGCATGGGAGTGACAGAAATTTTATCTCCTATCTCTCCAGTAGTTAGGTTTTCTATTCAGTTGCATGACAGCTAAGATGATAAGCCCTTGTTCTTTTTGATAATAGATTACACCAAAAGGAAATCTATTGGTTAAGCATCTTTGATTTCCGTCACCCAGTGATTGCCAGGCGTTTGGAAAAGTTAAAATTCGTTGAATCGTTTTGTAAACTTCATCTACAAACTCTAGTCCTAAATTTGTTTGACACCCTTCATAATAATCAATTGCCTGATTAAATTCAATCTCTGCATCAGGATGAAATGCGTAGGTCATCTATCTTCAAACCTTTGTTGTATTTTTTTGAAAACTTCATTGCCATCCACTGTAGCAACACTTCCTGACTCAATCTCTTCTTTTCTTCTGTTAATCTCTTTTATCCACAGATTGTCTATAGATTCATTGACGGGATTGAGGCTTTTTAGTAACATATCAACTATTTTTGTTTTGAGTTCGATAGGTAAAATCTCTATATTTTTTAAAAGTTGTTCTTGATTTATGGCTAACATAGTAGACTCCTTTATAGGGTAAATTATACACTTTTTACTTGATGTGAGCCTAAAATATAAAATCTTTCGGTGAAACTGTGACGGTGTGCAAATTGCAGGGAAGGCGCGTTGGCAAACGACACCCTACGGGTTTTTTGGTTATAATAGAATACTTATGATGAGTTTTATTGCCAGTGCAGTCAGTAGTATTTTGAGGAGCATGATGAACTTTTTGCCATCTATTTTGCCTCGTAGCCGCGTTCCTGCATAGGAGCCTGCCACTGCGCCGGTGATCATGGCGGCCAGTATCCAGATATAATCCCAAAAGACAAAACCGAAGAAGAGAAAGACGATGACCTTGAGGGTGTGGGTGATGCTCATCAGTGCAGCACCTGTGGCCACGACGATGTCTCGGTCTTCGTAGTCTTTGAGCAATAGGCTCATGGTGAGGGGACCTGTGGCACCTACGACGATGGAGAGTCCTGTCTGGAGGAAGCCAACTAGATAGTAGTTTTCATAATGTTTGATCCTCTGATTGAAGCGTGTGCTCCAAAGTGAGAGAAGGATATAAATAGCAATGAAAAGAGGTACATACTCTAGTGAGATGAGATAGAGTATCCCGGCAAAAAATGCAATACCAAATAGAGAGCCGATGAGAAATTTGGGGATGACCTCGGTCTTGACCGCCTCCCAGCCAAAGATCGCACGGGAGAGATTGCTGGACATCTGTGTCGTAGCATGGACAGGAATGAGGGCGTTGATGGGGAGCAAGCCAAAGGAGGGGAGGATGGCGATCAGCATCATGCCGCCACCGATCCCTACCGCGCCAGCCACAGTGGAGGTAAAAAAGGTCAGAAGACCCAGCAGGAGCTCGCTTGGCATGGTTGCTTAGGACTCCTCGTAGCGTAGCTCTAGGGTATCGCCTGCTTTGACAGGACGGTTGAACCAATCCACGGTGATCTTGAGGTGGGGTTTAGCGTTGATGTTTTGTCTCATCACCTCTTTGCTGTTGAGCAGGATATACAGCATTCCCTGAGTGGGATGCGCAAAACGAATCCTGGTCAAATACTTAGGTTCACTAGAGATATCAAGTAGGCTAGGGTAGAGCCATTCGATATGACTGTCAGCTCCTATCTGTACCGTCACAGGTGCCTGGTCTGTCTGTAGCGAAGCATGGATTTGCTTGCCTGCTTCCTTGCCCTCGAAATAGCAATTGAAGGCTGTCAAAGCCCCTCGGATCACATTGCCCGCGAGAAAGTATCGCTTGTCAGCGGTTTGAAAGTGCTGTGTGACAGGTAGTGAGTAGTTGCGAGTATCAAAGCCTTCTACCTGCTTATGCAGGAGAGAACTCTCGGGGATAAAACCTCCAGAGAAGATCACGCCATCACAGGCAATGGTCTCTTCTGTACCATTTTTGAGAATGGTGACTCCAGTGACCTCTTTGTCTTCTGTATTGATACGCAAGAGCTTGGTGTTTGTATGCACGGGGACTTTGAGCAGGTACTCAGAGAGAGGTTTAAGCGCAGAAAAACTGCGAATCTTTGGATCCTCCTCTACGATACCTGCAATCTCGATACCAGCATGTCTGGCGGTCATGATGGCAGAGAAAGAGACCACCTCACTGCCTATGATCACTGCTTTCTCAAAGGGCTTGCGCTCCTGAATGTAGGTAAAGCGCTGCAGTGCGCCTGTCGTGATGATATTGGGGCTGCGTCCGCCGCTGACCAGTAGGGAAGGACGGGTGGTCTCTCTGGCACCCATGGCAAAGAGGATACGCTGAGCTTTGTAGTACTGCTCCCCATCGGGAGTGCTGAAGGTAAGGATATCTCCTTCGATACGGGTGAGTGTGTATTTGAGTTTGAGTGCGATGTTGTAGTCGACAGCTTTCTGTGCCAGATGGGCAGCATAGTCGGAGCCG
>JALWVW010000368.1 GCA_027079365.1 Campylobacteraceae bacterium
ATGAATGAGTTTGCACTGGCGATCGAAGCGATCGTTTCCGTACGCCGCTGCAAGACTATCATAGACAAGGGCAATCAGCGGATCGAAAAGGCCTTTGTCAAGATCGATCAGCCTGTCGACCAGACGATGCTCAGCGCCTTTATCCAGAGACTTGCCAAGGTAGATGAGATCCATTTTGTCGATGTCAAACCGGACAATGCTGTAGCAGATGTCAGCGACAATCTGCAGAGCTTTATCTCAACAAATGATATCGACATGAGTGATGTCATTGAGAAGCTTGGCAAGCAGAGGGAGAAACTTCAAAAAGAGATCGACAAGCTAGGCAGCATGCTCTCCAACGAACGCTTTGTAGCCAATGCTCCTGAAGCCGTCATCACACAAAACAGAGCCGCACTGGCAGATGCCGAGACAAAAATGGAGAAGATTCTCGCGGAGCTAGAAGGACTAGGCGTCTAAAATCGCCTTCTCCCTACTCCGTCTCAAAAGACGACTATACTACCTCTATCTTTTCGATCACATCCAGCCCAAATCCCCCCAGGCCGACAAATTCTGTCTCGGTATTAGTAGTAAGGAGATTGATGTTACGGATGCCTAGATCCTTAAGTATCTGTGCACCGACACCAAACTCTCTGGCCTGCTCTTTGGAGATAGTCTTGGTATCGAGAAAGACCAGCACACCACCATTTTGCTTGAGGTAGTCGACAGAGTGATTGAGCGCTTCAAAACGCTTTGTATCTAGAAGCAACTCCATATCTGAGCCAATATTGTGAAACTTGACATTGGCTGTCTCGTGTGAGCCATAAAACTGGATCACCGTATGTGTACGATCCAGATGGTCATGATAGACAAACTTCGTCACCTTCACGCCCCCAAACTCAATCTCCTCCTCCTCGATACGGCTCACCAACTTTTCATTGGCCAGACGGTATTCGACCAGATCAGAGATATAGACGATATGCAGGTCATGTTTGTGAGAAAACTGCTCCAGATCGGTGGCTCTGGCCATGGTGCCGTCGTCCTTGATGATCTCACAGATCACTGCTACAGGTGCCAGACCTGCCAGCTTACAGAGATCCACAGAGCCTTCGGTATGGCCGGTACGCACCAGCACACCGCCATCTTTGGCGATCAATGGAAAGATATGTCCGGGACGTGCAAAATCACTGCTGAGCGTCTGCGGATTGGCAAGCTTACAGATACAGTCATCCCGCTCGGCCGCTGAGATACCGGTACTGGCAGTAGAAGCATCGATAGAGACAGTGAAGGCAGTCTCATGATTGGAGACATTATTGCTCACCATCGGCAGCAGATCCAGCTCCTCTGCCAGCTCTTTGACGATAGGGGCACAGATCAGTCCTCTCGCCTCTTTAGCCATGAAGTTGACCATCTCCGGCGTGGAGAATGTCGCTGCATAGACGAGGTCTCCTTCATTTTCTCTCTCCTCATCATCCATCATGATGACCATTCTGCCACGCTTGATCTCCTCGATCGCTTTTTGTACTCTCTGTATCGCTTCTGACATAGTATCCTGCCCTATTTTTTATAGAATTATATCCAAACATAGCCATACTATCCGATAGTGTTACGATAAATTCAGCTGATTATGTCATAATCTTTTTATCAATTTAACAAAAGGCATACAATGGCACTAGAAAACCTCACATCCGAAAACTTCAACGAAAGAGTACAGAGCAATCAGATCGTCATCCTCGACTTTTGGGCACCGTGGTGTGGCCCCTGTAAATCCTTTGGCCCAATCTACGAGAAGGTATCTCAGCAGTATCCCGATATCCTCTTTGGAAAGGTCAATACCGAGGATGAGCAGGAGCTTGGCGGTCATTTTCAGATCCGCTCCATCCCTACGATCATGGTACTCAAGGAAGGGATTGTCGTCTTCTCGCAGGCAGGTATGATCCCGGAAGAGGCACTGATAGACATTATTACACAGGTAGAGGCACTGGATATGGATATGGTACGCGCAGAGATCGCCAAAGAAGAAGCAGCCAAACAAGAAACCCCATAAGGCACCCACTTCACAAGAAACTCAATAGACTACTGATCTGTTTTTTCCGCTGACCTTTGCCCTATATAGAGCGTGGTCAGCATAAGACAATGCTTCGTCCAAACTGAGAGTATTGGGTGTTTTATTTTCAAAGATGCCGATACTGACTGTATAGCCGACGCTCTTCCCTGCACAGGATGTTGCCAAAGCCATCACTGCAGCATGAAGATCTTGCATCATCTGCTTTACTCCTGCCTCTTCCATACCCAACATCAAAGCAAATTCCTCCCCTCCTATACGCCCTGAAAATTCAAGTACACCGAAAACTTCATGAAATATTTTACCAAATTCTACCAACACCTTATCTCCGCAGGCATGGCCGTAAGTATCATTGATTGTTTTGAAATCGTCTATATCGACAATACATACCGTATAGGTTTTCTTTGCTTCAGCATACAGCCTATGCGCCTCTAGCGAACGCTCAAAAAAGGCTTGCCTGCTTAGAAACTTTGTCATGGGATCATAGGTGGCTAGATGATTCATCTGCTGCTCAAGCATATCGATAGAAAAAAGGAGTTTGATCAGATGCCAGGAGATGATAGGCGTTACAATCGCGGTAACAACCAGGATAACGATAGGTGTAGAGGGGTAAGGATAGGGAAAACCAAAGAACGAAATGACCGCATACCCCAGTATCTGGGCAAGTACTATTGCTATCAGTGTGACCAAAACTGTAAGCTGCGCATGACCTAGTTTGCGTATAATATTCCTCATAATATCTAATTATACACTATAAAAGTCAAAAGAATATTTCCTCTCCCATGCACTTCTTCCCATTTTCTGTTGCTGTCTGTATTTGATACATCCAGCACACTGCTAGAGCACATACTCTCCAGAGACAGCACCATCACGCGTGAGGAAATCATCACTACCTATAGTGATGAAGCGGTGCTCTTGGCTGCTTTGACACATATAGCAGCAGGGCGCGTATGGTATCTTCGCTTCAGAGATATTGGAGGGGTTGGCATGATGGAGATAAAAGTTACGATAGAGGAAGATGAGTCCCATCCCTTCACGCCCAAAAACGATACCGT